>JAUXCK010000008.1 GCA_030618925.1 Desulfobacteraceae bacterium | reverse complement strand
TCCAGAATAACCCATAGCCCGAACCAGGGGAGCGTCATAAAGCACACATATTCCTTGGCATCAAAAAGCAGGAGAAAATAACGGATCACAAAATTGTCCTGAAGGTTCATGATAACAACTTTAACATTGGTCTTATTCATCGAAAAAAGGATGCAATCGCTCACGTTTTGAGTACGATATACGGAAAAAAGATGAGCCTTGGCATCGAAACTCAAATCAATCAAAATAATGATCTGAATAAAAAGATTGATCAGACCAACCGTTTGAAGAAGGAAGCGTTACAGCATCCCCTTGTTTCAAAAGCCGTTAATATTTTCAATGGTAAAGTTGTGGATATAAAATTATTATAGGAGGAGATTGCCATGAAAGGCATGGGAAACATGATGAAGCAAGCCCAGAAGCTTCAGGCCAAGATGATGAAGATGCAGGAAGAACTGGGAAGTCAAACCGTTGAAGCAACATCTGGTGGCGGAATGGTCAAAGTGGTGGCAAATGGCAAACAGCAGATTGCATCCATACAGATTGAAAAAGAGGTGGTTGACCCAGATGATATTGAAATGCTTCAAGATCTGGTGCTGTCAGCGATTAACGAGGCGCTCTCTAAATCACAGGAGATGGTGTCGTCTGAGATGAGCAAGCTTACCGGTGGAATGAACATTCCCGGTTTGATGTAAGAGAAACAGCTGCATTCACATTTCGGCGCAGGGCTGATTTAATGAAAGGGCCCATTGCGTGGAGGCGTATGAATTACTATCCAGCTTCGATTTTAACTTTGATCAGGAACCTTTCAAGGCTTCCCGGTATCGGGGAAAAAACAGCCGAACGCCTTGCCATGCACATCCTCCGGAGCCCTTCCGCAGAGGCCCAAAGACTTTCCCAAAGCATCATTGACCTAAAGGAGCGCGTCAGGCTGTGCTCGGTGTGTTTTGCCTTGAGTGACAGAGAATTATGCCGAATTTGCAGCGATCCGGCAAGGAACCCGGCCATTCTATGCGTTGTGGAGCAACCTGCCGACATGGTGGCGATTGAAAAATCAGGTGGTTTTGACGGACGGTATCACGTTCTGCAAGGCGTGCTTTCGCCAATGGACGGAATCGGACCGGATGACATCAGAATCAAGGAATTGTTATCAAGAACCGCACAGGGCGACATCAAGGAAATAATCATCGCCACAGGTACAAATGTTGAAGGTGAGGCAACTGCATCATATTTGACCGGTCAGATTGGACAATACCCTGTTAAAATCACCCGAATCGCATCCGGTGTCCCCATTGGCGGAGATTTAAAATATGTGGATCAGGTAACGTTAAAAAGAGCCATGGAAACGAGACATGTCATTTAAACCCCTTACGCCATCAGACCTGTTCCAGTGTAAAAATTGTGGTCAATGCTGCAAAGGCTATGGGGGAACTTTTGTTACCCCGGAAGACATTCAAGCAATATCTGACTATATTCGCACAGACCCGGAACGGTTTGTAAGTGATTATTGTCAAAAGTCGGGCCGAAAACCGGTTCTAACACAGAATCCGGATGGGTACTGCATCTTCTGGGATAAGGCCTGTACAATCCATCCGGTCAAGCCACGGATGTGCAAAGCCTGGCCCTTCATCAAACCCGTTTTGAAAGATATTAAAAACTGGGAAGTTATGTCTCAATTCTGTCCCGGGATTCGAACGGACGTTCAGGTAAACTTAATAAAAAAGATTGTAGAAAAAGAAATTCTGCAATCAACCTAACACTTATTTTATAATGATCGGAATTTTTGATTCAGGACTGGGTGGATTAACAGTTGCCAGGGCGATTATGGCCACATTGCCTGGCTATGATATTGTATATTTTGGCGACACCGCCCGTACGCCCTACGGTTCCAAAAGCCGTGAAACCGTTTCCCGTTACGCCATCGAGAACACACATTTTCTAATGGAAAACGGTGCAAAAATCGTTGTGATCGCCTGCAACTCAGCCTCAAGTGTGGCAACGAAACAGCTCACCGGGAAATTTACAATCCCTTTATTTGAGGTCATTACACCTGCTGCCGAACTCTCCGTATCCGTGTCGACCAAAACCCGGATCGGGGTTATCGGAACCCGGGCCACTATAAATAGTGGCATTTATGAAGAAAAAATCAAAAAGATCAATCCCGCCGCTAAAGTATACTCTGCTGCATGCCCTTTGCTCGTGCCCCTGGTTGAAGAGGGCTGGTTGAAAAAGCCTGAGACCCGAATGATCATTAAAAAATACCTCATCCCTCTGAAAGCCAGACAAATAGACACGCTCATCCTGGGGTGTACCCACTACCCGCTGTTAAAAGATGATATCCAGCGGAAAATAGGAAAAAAAGTGAGTGTGATTGATTCCTCTCTGGCTGTGGCCGCAAATGTGAAAGCCTATCTGGATCAACATCCTGAAACAGATGCCAGCCTGTCCAGGAGCGGGAAAGCAGATTTTTTTGTATCCGATATAACAGATCATTTTGAGAAAATCGCGAACTCTGTCCTTAAACAAAAAATAAGTCTAAACCATATCCTTTTATAGTAAACGCCTACCCGTCACCCGTGAAACCCCTTCATCGCATCTTTTTCAGTTCCGGGGTGCAATTAAAAATATTGGTTTACACCTGAGATCTACATGACTCGATGGGGTTCATATACCCGGTCATCTTAATCTTAATCGTAATCTTAATCGTAATCTTAATCTTAATCGTAATCTTAATCATAATCTTAATCGGAATCCTACTCATCAAACAGGATTTTGAACCGACCAGCGGTTGTCATCGCACCCTTGGTTCTTTCTAAACGTTGACTTCCATAGCAGATTGATATACTATCTACGATACTCAAAAAATACATCTCTCTCTGACTATGGCGACCTTTGGACGTTGAGTTGTCAATGAAAAGGTTAGACGCATCACCCTAACGAAATGGCGGTTAACAGGCTGACAAATGGCCCAAAAAAAATTACCGGAAAATAATTGCTCCTACCAAAAGCACCTGGAAGCTGAAGTCGAAAAAAGAACAAAGGATCTGATCAAAAGTGAAAAAAAGTTCCGTGCCTTTACAGAATTAGCGCCTGTTGCCATTATTATTTTTCAGGACAACAAATGGGTTTATGCAAATCCTGCTGCAGAACAAATGACCGGATATAATCTTGACGAGCTTTCATCCATGGGCTTTCTGGACTTTATCCATCCTGAATATCGAAAACTCCTGTCATCAAAAAGAGACACAAAAAAACATACCGATTTAACCGGAAACAGATATGAGCTAAAAATACAAACAAAAAACAATTCTGAGTTATGGGTCGATCTTCAAACACAAGTAATTGAATATGAAGAAAAAGACGCCATCTTTGTGACTGCAATGAACATCACCGACCAAAAGGAGACTGAAACGGAAAAAGAACGGCTTGAGACCCAGCTTCGCCAGGCCCATAAAATGGAGTCCATCGGGACGCTTGCCGGGGGGATCGCCCATGATTTTAATAATATTCTCTCATCCGTCATCGGATACACCGAGCTCACCTTAACCGACCTGCCCCATAACAGCATGGCCAAAAATAATCTGGAAGGTGTATTGAAGGCCGGAAGACGGGCAAAGGATCTTGTGAGTCAAATACTGACCTTCAGCCGACAAAGCGAGCAGGTCCATGTGCCCGTACAAATCCATCTCATTGTCAAGGAAGCCCTTAAACTCCTTCGATCCTCTTTGCCGACGACCATTGATATGCGACTCAACATTCATAACGCCGGCCATGTCCTTGCCGATCCGACACAAATTCATCAGGTTATCATCAACCTCTGCACAAATGCCTTTCACGCCATGCAGGATGAAACCGGTGTCCTCGATATCACTCTTTCACCAATTGAAATTAACACATCAAACCCGGTAAAATACCCTGATCTGCCCCCTGGCCGGCACGTTAAGTTGCAGGTCAGCGACTCGGGACACGGCATGAGCAAGCCCGTTATTCATCGAATTTTTGACCCCTATTTCACCACAAAGGAAAAAGGAAAGGGAACGGGACTGGGGCTTGCTGTTGTGCATGGAATCGTCAAAAGCCATAAGGGGTCTATAACGGTAAACAGTGAGATCGGTAAAGGATCGGTCTTTTCTGTCTATCTGCCGGTTGTGGATCAGGCAGTGCTTAAAAAAGAGCCGAGGGAAAGGCCTCTTTTAAAAGGGAAGGAAAACATACTTCTGGTAGACGACGAACAAGAGATTGTGGAGATTGAAAAACAAATGCTTGAATATCTGGGTTACTACGTTACCGCATGCACAGGCAGCGAAAAGGCCCTGGAAACTTTTCAAAATTGTTCAAAAGCCTTCGACATGGTGATCACAGATATGACCATGCCGAATATGACCGGTGATAAGCTGGCCAAGGAAATTATTAAAATCCAGCCAGATATCCCGGTTATCCTCTGTACCGGTTTCAACGAACAGGTGGACAAAGAAAAAGCAGAGAACCTGGGTATAAAAGGATTTATCATGAAACCGTTATCCATAAAGGATATCTCTTTCGCCATTCGGGACGTGCTGGATGAATAATTCCGCTTACTTTTTACCCGTTCCGTCTCAGTCCTTATTGCTCGATCCTTCCGTGTTGCCCTCTTTGTAGGTCACCACAATATCCCTTCTGGGGTATGGAATTTCAACCCCCTCTTCATCGAAAACGCTTTTTACCCGATCCATTATATAGGAGATGGTATCCATTCTTTTCCTCGCATTTTTAATCCATACACGAAGCTGCAGATCGATTGAAGACTCTCCGAAATTCCTTACGACGACTTTCGGCTCCGGATCCTGCATCACCCATTCCAGGGAATTGGCAACATCTATAATCACTTTTTTGGCCTTTTCGATATCTGCGTCATACGCCACGCCGATATTGATACGAACACGAATACGAGATGACAAAAGCGTATAATTTACAATATCCCGCTTCATGATTTCATTGTTGGGAATAATGATGATAATATTATCGGTTGTCCTGATTTTGGTTGCGCGAATCCCGATATCAACCACATCCCCCCAGCTGGCGCTTCCTGATGGCGCGCTCCACACCTCGATGCGATCATTTATTTCAAACGGGCGATCCAGAATCAGCAAGACACCCGCTATAAGGTTGGAGAGCGTATCCTTTGCAGCAAACCCGATGGCAATACCGGCCACACCGGCACCGGCAATAAACGGCATCACGTTAACCCCCAGAATATCAAGGGCAAGAACAATGGCAATGGCAATGGTGATGACACCGATAAAACGATTCAGAAGGTCAAATACGATATCATCAATTTTTGTATCTGTTTTGTGGACAAGGTTGTGTTTAAAATATCTGATCGCCACATGAAAAAAATCCTTTACGGGTATTGCAACCAGTAAAATGATGAGTGAATAGAATACCCGTTCAACAACCTGTATCTGATACATTCTGATGAGATAACTTCCCGTGACCACAACAACCGCCAGGAAGAGTAACTTCTTAATAATCTCCAATACCGATGTGTCACCTTTTAGCGATCCATTCTGATGTTTTTTTTTCTCAACCAAAAAAATTATGCGCTTAATAATGGTATAGAGAATAAATGCCGCAACCAGCACACCCGCTGTTTTTAAGACCGATTGCAGATAACCGGTTCCACCCATAGTTTGAACTATTTTTTCTAACCACTCATGCCATGTGTTCATTGTTGCCCCCTAAAAAAATACGGCCTGTGATGCTGCAGCAGTTGCCAAAATGACGTTCCATTTTATTGAGTATCCAATCGAAACATGTTTAAGGCACCCACGACAAAAGGATAAAGTGCTTCACTTCTCCCGTTCAAGCACCTCTGACGGGGTTGGACGCTCGATATTCAGTGTTCCACACTGTATCACGCAGAACACATTGTTTAAATCTGTTTGAAAAAAGTGAGAGCGCCGGCATCTCCTTTGTTTTATCAAGAGCCCCGGCATTGATCTGACTGGAAGCCTAGAAGAAACTGGCTTTAAGAAATTCACGATTCAATCGGGCAATGTTGGTGATGGAGATCTCCTTGGGACAGGCTGCCTCGCATTCTCTCTCATTGGTACAATTCCCGAAACGGAGGTCATCCATCTCCCGAACCATGGCAAGGGCCCTTTTCTCAGCTTCAGGTTTTCCCTGGGGCAGCAGAGCAAACTGGGAAACTTTGGCCCCGACAAAAAGCATGGCCGATGCATTCGGGCAGGAGGCAACGCAGGCACCACATCCGATGCAGGCCGCAGCATCCATGGCTTTCTCAGCCGCTTCCTGGGGTACCAGTATGGCATTTCCGTCAGGGGATCCACCCGTATTGACTGAAATATATCCCCCTGCCTGGATGATTTTATCAAATGCGCTGCGATCAACCACAAGATCCCTGACCAGTTTAAAAGCCCTGGATCGCCAGGGTTCAATCACAACCGTGTCCCTGTCTGAAAAATGCCGCATGTGCAGCTGGCACAGCGTGGTGCCTTTTTCAGGACCATGCGCCCTTCCATTGACCATGGCACCGCACATACCGCATATACCCTCCCGGCAATCATGGTCAAAGGCAATGGGTTCTTTCCCCTCGAGGGTCAACTCCTCGTTGATCACATCGAGCATTTCCAGAAATGACATGTTTGTTGAAATATTTCTGGCCTCGTATGTTTCAAGTCTTCCTTTGACAACCGGTCCCTCTTGACGCCAGACCTTTACTGTCAAATTAATCGACTTTTCACCTTTCTCTTGTGTCACTTGTAACTCCTTTGTGTTAGTTCAACATTTTCAAAAACCAGAGGCTCTTTATGACATACGGGATCCTTATTATCGCCGCCATGTTCATAGACCGACACATGGCAGAAATTTTCATCATCCCGTTTTGCTTCATTCTCCTCTGTTTGAAAGGCTTCACTAAAATGGCTTCCACACGATTCCTTGCGTGCCATCGCATCGGTCACCATAAGCTCTCCAAATTCAATAAAATCTGCAACCCGCCCCGCTTTTTCGAGATTCTGGTTGAACTGACCGGCTGATCCGGAAACAAGCACATTCTCCCAGAATTCCCCCTTCAGCTCGCCAATACGCTCTTTTGCTTTTAACAGATTCTCATCATTTCTTGACATTCCGCAGTATTCCCACATGATTGTTCCCAGTTCTCTGTGAAAATCATCGACAGTCCGGCGGCCTTTTATGGAAAGAAACTTTTGAATGCGTGCTTCAACCGCCTGAACCGAATCCCTAAAGGCCTGGTGGTCGGTACTGACTTTTTCAATAGATGCGCCGGAAAGATACCCCCCGATGGTGTATGGGATGATAAAATAACCATCTGCCAGGCCCTGCATCAGCGCGCTCGCGCCCAGCCGATTGGCACCATGGTCAGAAAAATTTGCCTCCCCCAGAACGAAGAGACCGGGCAGGCTGCTCATCAGATTGTAATCAACCCAAAGACCGCCCATTGTATAGTGTACTGCCGGATAAATCATCATAGGGGCTTCATAGGGGTTATCCGCCGTAATCTTTTCGTACATCTGAAAAAGATTCCCGTATTTTTTAGCGATGACATCCTTGCCATCCCGCTTGATCGCATCTTCAAAATCAAGGTATACCGCCAGCCCTGTCTCCCCGACACCTTTGTCCGCATCGCATTGAACCTTTGCATTTCGGGAAGCCACATCCCTGGGAACCAGGTTTCCAAAGCTGGGATATCTGTTTTCAAGATAATAGTCCCTTTCAGATTCAGGAATCTGCCGGGGTTGCCGTTTGTCCCCCGGGGTCTTCGGGACCCATACCCTGCCGTCATTTCTAAGGCTTTCACTCATCAGGGTCAATTTGGACTGATAGGTGCCATGAACCGGGATGCAGGTGGGATGAATTTGTGTGAAACAGGGGTTGGCAAAAACAGCGCCTTTTCGATAGGCGCTACAGGCTGCCGAAATATTGGAGGTCATGGCATTGGTTGACAAATAATAAACGTTGCTGTAACCGCCGGTGGCAAGAACAACCGCATCTGCAGCATGGGCCTCGATTCGTCCGCTGATGAGGTTCCGGGTAATAATCCCCCGGACCTGCCCATTCACAACAACAAGATCAAGCATGTCCTGACGGGTAAAAAGAGTCACTTTACCGGCCGCAATCTGACGCGACAATGCGCCATATGCCCCCAAAAGGAGTTGTTGCCCGGTCTGCCCTCTTGCATAGAAGGTTCTTGAAACCTGCGCGCCGCCAAAACTCCTGTTTGCCAGCAGCCCGCCATATTCACGTGCAAATGGAACGCCCTGGGCCACACATTGATCAATGATCTGATTGCTGATCTGCGCAAGGCGATATACGTTCGCCTCCCTGGACCTGTAGTCCCCACCCTTGATGGTATCATAAAAAAGGCGCCACACACTGTCACCATCATTCGGATAATTCTTGGCAGCATTAATTCCCCCTTGTGCCGCGATGCTGTGCGCGCGCCGGGGGCTGTCCTGGATACAGAAGGTTTTCACTGTATAGCCGAGTTCTGCCAGGGAGGCTGAGGCGGACCCGCCTGCAAGACCGGTTCCCACGACAATGATTTCAAATTTTCTTTTATTGGCAGGGTTGACCAGTTTTAGATCAAAAATGTGATTGTCCCATTTGTCCGCGAGTGGTCCACCCGGCTGTTTTGAATCAAGCTGCATACGGTTTCCTTTATGATATTAATGTAATATAAACCGGCAAAACACCGAAACCAGCCCCAATGAGCAAACTAAAAACAATACTGACGATGTGAATAAATGGCATATATTTCGGATGGTTAGCCCCAATTGACTGAAACGCACTCCATAATCCATGGCTGACATGAAACCCGATGACGACCATGGCAATCATGTAGAACATCACGTAGAAAGGGCTTGAAAATGTATTGGATATGATCTGGAAAGAGGTCTGATCCGCTTTATCGATGAAGGTAAAATTCAATAAATGAAGAATAATAAACCCGAGCATAAAAACCCCGGTATAGGGCATGGTTGCCGAACCGATTGTACGGCCTCCGACACTCTTTTTCTTTATGTATCTTTTCGGCCTGGCACGGAAATTCCCATAAAATAGAAAACACCCGGTCAGCACATGGACAATGGCCAGGAAAAGCAATAAAATTTCAATGAGGGTGATGAGCGGCCCCAGTGCATGGAGATTTTCTGCATAGGCATTAAATAAATCTTTCCCGCCGTAGACTGTCAGATTACCGGCCAGATGCCCTAATAAAAACAAACAAAAGCAAAGACCCGTGATCGCCATCATCAGCTTCTTCCCGATTGAAGACCAAAGCGTGCTTATAAACCAGTTCATATGTCTCTCCGTACTTTAATCAATCCAGCAGGCCCGGCTGACCAAAGGTCACCTCTGCTGTCATGGTAAAATAAATAATGCCTGAACGAAAACCCTTATTTTAGCAGGTTGAGCTCGATCAAATCCTATTGGGTTTCATTCTTCAACCCAAGCGACAATTATCCCCAAACGACAATTATCATGAATTAAAGAAAACTGAAAAACAAAGAGCAAAACCCAACAAACCTGTTTAAAGGGTTTTCGTTCGGGCACTATATCATTATTAACCCGGCAATGACATAGAGCAACGATGTCATACCGGATCTGATTCCAACTCTCGAGTTATTCGCTGCTTTTCTGAATTCCGGGTGTGCCACTTCGCTGTGGGCGAAAGGACGCATTCAGCTGCCGGGTCAATCCGGGCGAAATATTAAATTTTCTGATGCCCCCTGTCAACATGATTTTATTGCCGGCACCCCTCCCGGAAAATTTTCCAACGCCCCATCCTTGCCTGGTGGATAGATGCGATTCCACAAAGTAACAAAACCCGGGTATTTTTATCTTCAAAACCATGAAAAAGTCAACCGTGTGCCTCATTATTGCTGAGTCTTATATTTTATTGAAATAACAGCTTATATTAATTTCTCCGCGAACCGCCACGATAAATACCATGCTTATAATGAATACAATATACTGAAAGGCTTGACAAATTACCCCAATTAAGGGTATGATTCATATACAAGCCTTTCTTATCGTCCATCTCAAATCTTTAACAACCAATGACAAGGATAATTGCTCATGCTTTCTAGAAGAAAAATCCATTTTATTCAATTGTTATGTGTTTTTGCAGTGATATTTTCCATGGTGCTGCCCCCTGTGACGGCCGCCTCTGAGCAGACCGAGATCAAACAGGAAACCGGATTTTATTACACGGTAAAAAAAGGTGACACGCTCTGGGATATTTCAAACCATTTTTTTGACTCCCCCATGCTGTGGCCTGACCTGTGGTCTCAAAACAATCAAATCAAAAATCCTCACCTCATTTATCCCGGGAACCGCATCCATCTTTTTCTCAAAGAGGGCGTCCTGGTCATCGAAGAAGCACCTGAGGAGGTGCCGGAAGTTGTACAGGAGGAGGCCCCTGTTGAAGTAGAAGAACCTGAAGAAGAGCCCGCCTTTGTCGAAAGCGAACCTGAAAAGGATCTCCCGGCTTTCCCGTATGCACAAATTGACAGCATTGGTTTTATAAAAGAGCAGCCGGTTGCGCCTCATGCTTATATCTTCAAGGTCAGGGAGAATAAAAAATTGATCAGCGTAGGGGACACTGTTTACTTAAAGCAGAAGGGAGATGAAGGCCCGGAACTTATTCCCGGCAGTCTTTATGCCGTATTTCGGGTTTTTAACGATCCGGTCAGGGACCCGGACACAGATGACAAAATCGGGTATCAACACCATCTGAAAGGTGTGGTTGAAATCAAGGCGATTTTAAACGAATCTCCACTTATTGCCGAAGCAAAGGTTGTGAAGAACTATCAAAGCATGAAACTCAAGGACCGTTTAATGCCCTATAAATGGCGCTCTCCCAAAATCACTTTGGCAGAAAGCCCCGAAGGGTTGACCGGCAAAATACTTCTATCCCAGGATCGTGGTAAAATATTTGCGACCCATCATGTTGCCTTTATCAACAAGGGTGAGAAGGACGGGGTGATGCGTGGGCAGGAATATGATATCTTTTCTGAGGAAAAACTTGATGTCATTAAAAAGGAACTTGATATCGGGAAACTTCTCGTTCTACATACAGAACAGACAACTTCAACCGTGGTGATCACCAACTCAACCACGGCCATTACACCTGGGACGAAAATTCGCTCTGCCGTGATGGAGTAGATACGGAGTCAAAAATGAACTGCTGCCGGCCAAGCCCCGCGGGCAGTGACAAATAAAGAATCCTGGCCCAAAGGACCCGATTTTCGATATAAAAATAAATTTTAAACAAACCGGCTTTAGTATTAATGGAATCCCCAGGTCACCTTTAACACTTCCTGGTAGGTTGTCTCGCCTAACAAAAGCTTTTTCACCGCGTCTTCCCGCAGGGAGGTCATTCCCTCCTTCCCGGCAAGGTCACGAATAGCGCCTATATCGGTTTCCCCGGTTGTCATTCTTTTAATGGATTCGGTAAAAGGAAGGACCTCGAAAATACCGGTCCGGCCATGATAACCGGTTCCCCGGCACTTGACACACCCCTTCCCGCGATACAATTTTAGCTTCTCTTCCTTTTCGATCATCAGGCCCATCCTCCCCAACTCGCTTGGTTCCATTTCAAATGATTCCTTGCAGTACGTGCAGATTTTCCTCACAAGGCGTTGTGCCAAAACACCGATCAGGGTTGCCTGAATTAAAAAATAGGGTACCCCCAGGTCAAGGAGGCGGATGATGGATGAAGGTGCATCGTTCGTATGGAGGGTTGAGAGAACCAGGTGACCCGTCATGGCGGCCTGAACAGCATTTTCCGCAGTGTCCAGATCACGCATTTCACCGATCATGATAATATCCGGATCCTGCCTCAGAATATTTCTGAGGATTGTGGAAAATGAAATCCCAACTGTAGGCTGGACCGCAATTTGATTGAATTCCTCATGAATCATCTCAATGGGGTCCTCAACTGTTGTGATATTTATTTCAGGCGTCGACAGATATCTCAAGGTCGAATAAAGGGTTGTCGATTTACCGCTGCCTGTCGGACCGCATACCAGTACGATTCCATGAGGTTTGGTGACAAAACTTTCAAACCGCTCTATATCAGACGCCATGAAGCCAAGCGTTTTAAGATCCTGAAACAAAATATCCGGGTCCATGATCCTCATCACCACCTTTTCACCAAAGGCGACAGGTATTGAGGAGATCCGGATTTCAACTTCGACACCGCCCTTATCGATCTTGACCCTTCCATCCTGGGGTCTGCGTGTTTCAGACATATCCATCCGGGAAAGATTTTTGATGCGGCTTATGATGGCGCGATGAACTTTTTTCGGAAGCTGATAAACAGTATGAAGTACCCCGTCAATCCTCATTCTGACCAGGCTTATCTCCCTTTTGGGTTCAATATGAATATCACTTGCCCGTTGATCAATCGCATAACTGAAAAGATAATTTACGGCCTGAACAATATGATGGTCATTAGAGGGCAGCTCGCCTCCGGCTGATAATTTGACATATTGCTCCAGGTTCCCAAGATCCACACCGATTGAATCAAACTCATTCTCCGCAGCAGCGATGGAACGCTTAAACCCGAAAAACTCATCGATCAACCGGATAATATCGGTTTTGGAACTCACCACAACACGAACCTTCATATGGCTTACGCGTATAATATCTTCAATCACTTCCATATTCAACGGGTCGGAAGTCGCAACAGTCAAAGTGCCGTCTTTGATCGCGATTGGCAAAACCAGGTATTTTTTGGCAAATGACTTTGGAATCGTTGTGGTGACGATGTTCAGATCGAGTTTCAGGGGATCGATCTTTTCATATGGGTAGTTCCACGCTTCGGCCAGAAACTGGTATACACTCTCTTCATCAATCTTTTTCTCAGGATCATCAGCCCGGTGAAGGTTTAAGGCGGAAATGACATCAATGATAGTGACGGGGATCTCCCCTTCAGACATGTCATCCCGATCCTTATTCAAGCGTTTTTCCAGTTTCTGTTTTATCCGATCCTTTTTCTTGAGGACATCTATTGCCTGGTGCTTAGTTATAAGCCCCTGTTTCATCAGTATTTTACAGATTCTTTTTGGCTCAAGCCGTTTGTCCATGATCATTTGTTCCATAAACATTCACCCTTATTAATGACATATGCATCTTTGTGCGATCGCCCCATGGCATTCAAAAGAGACGGACAGGCATGGGTATGATTTTGTTGGATTTTATATCTGATAAATGGGTTTGAACTCAACAGACCGATCGGCTAAATTTCCGAGATTGTGATTTGATCCAGCCGGGACACTAACTATATCATTTTTAGGAAGATATTCATAGATTTTTTTTTATGCGCGGCCTCAACCTGTCTTGTTCTTTCGCTCAGTCAGAATTTTTGTGCTTTTTCTGCAATCTTACCGTGTTCTGTGTTTGCCAATTTCACTGATTTATGAGATCTTACCGGCAGAATGTCAGTAAGGGTAACCCATGGAAACCGGAAGGAAAAATGAAAATCTACCTGGTGGGCGGCGCGGTTCGTGATTCACTTTTGGGACGCCATGTGAATGATCAAGATTTTGTGGTGATTGGTGCCACCGAATCCGAATTTTTACAGAATTTTCCTGCCTCAAAAAAAATTGGGCATCGGGACCCGTTATTTATCCTTGGCGGTGATGAATACACCCTTTCAAATTCTAAGGATATTCATGCCGATCTCATGAACCGGGATTTGACCATTAATGCCATTGCAAGAGATGAGACCGGACAACTTCATGCGCTCCCTGAATCCCTGTCAGACCTTGAAAAAAAAATTTTACGGCCCATTAAAGAGGACAACTTTTTTAAGGATCCGCACAGGGTATTTCGGGCGGCCAGACTTGCTGCATGGTTTCCTGATTTTAAAATAGACCCCTCACTGATCCGCGTCATGAAAAAGGTTAAGGAGAGGGGGTTGCTGGCCAATATTGCAGCAGAACGGGTAGGGAATGAACTTATCAAAGCCTGTGCCGGCAAACAACCGGGTAAATATCTGGATGTGCTGTCCCGGGCCGGAGCAATGGGGCCCTGGATAGAAGAATTTTCGTCAGCCCGAACGATCCCTGCGGGACCGGGAAAGGTTCATCCAGAGTCCCTGCTTGACCATACCATTGACGTCATGAACCGGTTGAACGGCTCATCCCTTTCCGTATGGATGGGAACCTGCCATGATATCGGTAAGACCCAAACAAATCCATTGTTTTTCCCCAGGCATCACGGACATGATAAAACAGGGGAAACAATTGCTGCTGAATTCGGAAAACGGCTGAGGCTTCCGGGAAAATTTATCCGGGCAGGCGCTGTTGCTGCCAGATGGCACATGGTCGCAGGGCAATATGATCAACTCCGGCCAGGAACAAAAGCTGAATTGCTGATTCAGCTCCATAGATGCGATCTTGTTCAAAAGCTGTTCAGGCTCGTACAGGCTGATAAAAACATGGATTTTTCCTCCCGTGTAAAACAGGACCTCGAGCACCTCCTTTCAGTAAAGCTGCCCGAGGGAGATCAAAGGCTTGGTAAAGTATCCGGCCGGAAACTGTTCCAGCTTCGATGCCAGGCACTGGCAAAATTGCCCTAACCCCGCGGGTTGGGTAACATGAAAAGTATCTTGACAATCATCGTATTATGATGTTAGGTAATAAAATTTTTTAACGGTATTTTTATTCACCCTTGCTCTGACCACATTCAGGGCTTCATAGCCAAGAGGAGGCAGCATGAACAGATATGAAATAATTTTCATCTCCGATCTGGATCTTTCTGAAGAGATCAGGGGACAATTATTTGAAAAAACTAAAAATTTGATTGAAAAACAGAATGGGTACCTTTGTTCATTTGATGAATGGGGAAACAAAAAACTTGCTTATGAAATCAAAAAAAAGGACCGCGGCTACTATGTGCGAATCGATTACTGCGGGGATGGCGCTCTGGTGAATGAGATGGAGCGTTCTTTCAGGATCGATGACAGGGTGTTAAAGTTCATGACAATCCTTCTTAAAAAAGATATCGATCTTGAATTACTAAAAGAAGAGATTGAAAGGGAAAAAGAGGCCGAGTCGGATAAAATAGAGACGGAGACAGCCAAAACAGCGACGGAGGCAGTTAAAAAACCGGCAGAGACAGCTGAAAAAGAGACGGAGGCGGTTGAAAAAACGGCAGAGACAGCTGAAAAAGAGACGGAGGCGGTTGAAAAAACGGCAGAAGCAAGTGAAACTGAGGTTGAGGAGAAAGAAAACAAAACAGCACCAGTTGATCCAGAGGAGAGCCCGGATGCGCCCAAAGCAGACCTTTAACCCCATGAATCGACATGAAATCCCTACAAAACAAAATTGAAATCCATATGGAGGAGTAGCCAATGGCCTATAACAATACGAGAAAAAAAAGAACTTATTACCATCGACGAAAAGTTTGCCGTTTTTGCGCTGACAGCAATCTTGAAATCAATTACAAGGAGCCCAAAGCCCTTAGATATTTTATAACCGAACGAGGCAAAATCATCCCTCGGCGCATTTCCGGCACCTGCGCAAAGCACCAGCGAAAACTAACCGTGGCCATTAAAAGGGCTCGCACGATTGCCCTTTTGCCTTATGTCGGCCAGATGGATTATTAGATACCGATGTTTCCGCAAGTGACCTCAAAGAATAAGAGGATTGTGCCTCAAGTGGTTCAAGGCAAACCAACAAAAGATATTATCAACGGCGTCATTATTACCAGCCTGATATTCGGGATCTCAATCAATTTGCCGATCATCGGATTTTTATGCGCCTTACTGCTCCCTTTACCGGTTATTTTTTATCGTATCAAACTCGGCAGAAAAACCGGCACTATTATCCCGGTGATGGCCATCATCGTTATGAGTGTTATTGTTGGCGCAGTCACCTTTGACATGCTCTTTTTCTATGAATTGATTCTACTTGGTTTTGTCTTGAGTGAATGTATCGGAGGGAAACTTTCTGTAGAAAAGACAATTCTCTATTCAGTGGGCGCTGTACTGGCTGCCGGGACTGCAGCCCTGGTTGTTTACAGCAATTTGATCAGCATCGGACTCTTTACGCTTGTTTCGGATTATATCGCCAAAAGCCTTGACATGACGCTGCAGCTTTATCAAAGCATGGGGATTCCCGAAGAAACGATTCAGGCGATGTCGGGGCCAATGGAAACTTTTCAGTATTATCTGATACGGCTCCTTCCGGCAATGATCATTTCACTGATGCTTTTTATTGCATGGATGAACCTGTTAATTGTCCGATCATTACTGAAAAAGAAAAATATTTTTTCCCCAGATTTCGGTTCTCTGAATCAGTGGAAAGCCCCTGAACCCCTGGTATGGGGTGTCATTACATGTGGTTTGATGCTGCTGATACCATTGAGCCAGCTTAAAATCGTAGGGTTTAACGGCCTGATAATTCTGATGACAATTTATTTTTTTCAGGGAATCGCTGTGGTATCATTTTTTTTAACAAAAAAGCAATCCCCTCGTCTGTTAAAGATCATCATTTACGCATTTATTGCATTGCAGCACATGATGCTTCTGCTTGTTATCGGGCTCGGCTTTTTTGACACATGGCTGAATTTTAGGAAACTTGATTTAAAAGAAGACAGCCAATGACCTGCTTTGATTTTTTTCAAAGCCCCCCGGGACAAGGTCCATTGACTGAAGTATTATCTTACGGAGGTTATTCATGAAACTGATTTTAAAAGAAACAATTGAATCGCTCGGAATCATCGGTTCTGAAGTAGATGTGGCTGATGGTTATGCCCGCAATTACCTTTTGCCCCAGGGAAAAGCCATTTTAGACACACCGCAAAACCGGAAATCTCTAGAGCAGGAAAAAGCCAAATTCGAAGTCCAGATTGCAAAAGAAAGGGCGCTGGCCGAGGAGATGGCCAAAAAACTCGAAACGGTTACCTGCACGATTACGGCCAAAGTCAGTGAAGAGGATCGACTCTATGGCTCGGTGACGATCCATGATGTGATTACCGTTCTGGCAGACCAAAATGTTCACGTCGAAAAACGGATGGTCCTGCTGGCCGATCCGATCAAGGCCCTTGGCACCTATAAGATACCGATTCGTGTCTACAAAGACGTTGAACCTGAAATTACCGTTGAGATCATCGCCGAAGAGGTCTCAGGGTCTGCGAGAAATGAATCTACCAGTTAGCGGCATTTACTGTTGTTTTTGTCGCTTGAAATTTTCTTTTACCACCAACGCTTATGGCTGAACGTCCACCAAAACCGATCAGGGATCCTTCCCTTCATAAACTTCCGCCTCATAACATAGAGGCGGAGGAATCGATCATCAGCGCAATCCTCGTAAACAACAGCACATTGCTGGATATATTAGACATACTATCCCAGGAAGACTTTTACAGATCCGCCCACCAAAAAATATTTTCAGGCATCTCAGAGCTGTTTGGCAAGGGAGAACCGGTGGACCTTGTCACCCTGTCCAATCTTCTGAAAGAAAAAGGCCATTTGGAGGACATCGGCGGTGCCGCCTATCTTGCCGGTCTGGTGGACACCGCACCGGTTGCGGTCAACCCCGGTCAGTATGCCAAAATTATCCGTGACAAAGCATCTCTCAGGCGTTTGATTGAAAAATCCAATATGATTGTTAACCGTTGCTTTGAGGATGGCGGCGATGTGGATGCAGTGATTAATTTTGCTGAAAAATCGATTTTTGAAATATCGGAAAATAAAAGAAACAAAGCCTTTAATCCCATCAGTGAACTTGTAAACCAGAGCATCGATATCCTTGAAGAACGGCAGGGAAATGATTCAATCCTTACAGGCGTTCCGACTGGATTTGATCGTTTTGATCATCTGACGTCAGGCCTCCAGAAGTCAGACCTTATTATCATTGCCGCACGTCCTGCCATGGGGAAGACCTCCTTTGCTCTCAATATTGCACGAAATGCGGCTGTAGACCAAAAAATCCCCGTGGCTGTTTTTTCCCTGGAGATGTCAAAAGAGCAACTCTCCATGCGCCTTCTAACTTCCGAAGCCCGGGTGGACTCCTCCCGGCTTAGGGGCGGTGGATTTTTCGACAAGGATGACTGGACCCGATTAACCAATGCAGCCGGCGTTTTGGAACAAGCGCCGATATATATCGATGATTCCCCTGATATTTCCGTCACTGAAATCAGGGCAAAAGCCCGAAAGCTGAAACTGGATAAAGACCTTGGTCTGGTCATCATTGATTATCTTCAACTCATGCGAGGGTCTGCATCAAAGGAACGCAGAGACCTTGAAATATCAGAGATATCCAGATCGCTTAAAATCCTGGCCAAAGAGATCAATGTCCCTGTGGTTGCGCTTTCACAACTCAACCGGATGCTGGAACAGCGGAGTGACAAGCGCCCAATGCTGTCAGACTTGAGGGAATCCGGTGCCCTTGAGCAGGATGCGGATGTCGTTGCCTTCATCTACAGGGATGAAATATATAACCCTGAAGAAGACAATCCAAATAAAGGCAAAGCCGAAATCATCCTTGGAAAACAGCGAAACGGCCCGGTGGGAAAAACCATATTGACGTTCCTGAGCACTTACACCCGATTCGAAAATCTGGCCTATGACAATTACGGGGAAGGCGGTCAAGGGCCGTAATTGTCCCTTTACTACCTATTATGAAAAAGCTTTTCGGAAATATAAAAGGACTCAAGGCCAATCAAATCCGCCGACTCGAAAACCTTTACCGCCGCCGAACACAGCCGACATCAAGAATATTCCCATCGCCGTGATATGGAATCATGCTTTTCATAGTGCTTAAACTAAGAAAATATAAAACTGGCTTTAACAGAATTCTAATCCATTTCGCCGGTGCGGAATTTTGGTCAACAGGACAACCGTAATACCACCGAAGAACGAAAACTTTCAGCTTTCTGTGCTTCTTTAAACTATGATCAACTTTCTGTTTTCTGTGCGGACAGTAATCATCAGGATAATACGCCTGAAGTTCATCATTATCCGGTTGAGGATTAACGTAAATCATTCCGCAGTCACATTTTGAAAGAGTAAATTCACCGGGCACGTCATGAAGAATATCAATTCCGCGAATAAAAGTATTCCGATTATCAGTACCGCAAACAGGGCATAAAATATTTATCATTATTCTTAGTTTTTCAAATAAGGTTATAGTCAAAAGTTGAATATATATTTTACAACAAGAGCTTCTTTGTGTCAATGATACGAAAGG
>JAUXCK010000103.1 GCA_030618925.1 Desulfobacteraceae bacterium | reverse complement strand
TTCCTAAGACCGCTTGGCCTCCGACTTGTTTTGTCAACATCATACGCGAATTCATTTGCAAAAAAGTTTTGAAGGAACTCATATCCGGGATGGAGGTCAGGGGCGGTGAAAAAAAACGAGTCGGTTTCTAAAATGGCAAGCGCGGTGAATGCCCCCCTCACAAAAAAGATAATCGTGTTGTTTTTGTAATAATCAAGACCTGATTTTTTACTCTCATTGAGTTTGAAAACCGTGTGTGCAGTGGGTATCTCCATGCCCTTCCCGGTTCCAGCGCGCTCGATAAATTTACGCTGCACAAAGGTGTTGAGAACCTGATCGATGGCATGATCCGGGTTGTTTTTTAGTGACTCTTCCAGCCTGGCACCGGTGGCGTACAGGTGGTTCATGTATGTGTTAATATAGGTCATGAGAAAATCCCGGGTAAACCGCTTTTTGGAACAATTCAAAATGGCGCTGGCAACAATTCCGTAAGGGGTCGCCATGGACACATGATTAATGGCGTTGAGTATTCTGAATCCGAGATTTTGGTATGCCTGTCGCTTTTGTTCAACAGTGATATTCTGCAGGTCTATTCTGTTTTGGGCCAGAAAGTCTTTTAATGAGAGGGGGGTGTGGAAATCAACATAGACATTTCCATATCTTTTTTTCAGTGTTTTTCTGGCATCGATCACCTGCTTAAGACTTTCCGTCTCTTTTTTACCCCCTTCGATCTCGTGCAAGTATGCACTTTCTTCGAGAACACGGTCATAACCGATGGAAATCGGAACGAAGAGGATGTCATTACAGGCGTTGTTTTTGAATGCATCAAGGATAATGGAGATAAATCCCATCTTCGGCATCATCAATTTCCCGGTTCGGCTCCTGCCGCCTTCAATGAAAATTTCAATATTAAAGCCCTCTTGAAGAATTTTGTATACATATTCAGAGAAAACCTGTTTGTAAAGGGCCTGCCCCCTGAAGGTGCGTCTCATGAAAAAAGCGCCGGCGCCACGGAAAATGATTCCCAAAGGCCAGAATGACAGGTTTTTTCCTGCAACGACATGGGGCGGCGGCATATGATTGTGGTAGAAAATAAAGGATAGAATCAGGTAATCAATATGGCTTTTGTGACAGGGAACCAGCACAAGGGGGGCCTTTTGAGACATTGTTTTTATCCTGTTGAGGCCTTCTCTGTCGATGACCATGTCTTTAAACAGCAGTTTGAGAATCAGCCTTAGCGCGTAATCAAGAATCGTGATCCATTTCATACTGTAATTGGAGGCAATCTCTTCAATATATTCACTGGCTTTTTTCTGGGCCTGGGTTAAGGGAATGCCTTCTTTCTCTGAATGCTCGGCAATGAATTTTTGAAGCCGTCTGTTTGTCAGTATATTTTCTTTTATCTCAACCCGTGATTTGAGTACAGGGCCGATGATGCTTTGGCGATGCCGGTTGATCTGGGAAACCAGTTGGCGCCTTAATGTAAATGCCTGCTGTTCAATGTCCAGTTCCCGGACATCTTCACGGTTGAGAAAGTTTTTCAGGTTGACCGGTTCGGAGATTTCCACAAAGATTTTTTTTGGATTTTTTAAAAGCATGAACAACCGTCGGGCTTTCCCCGGCTTTTCTTCGGAGCCGAACAGTATATCGATGAGTGAGGGATCGGACCGGTGGGGGTTGTTGCTGTAAAACAGCAATTGGGGGATAATAAACACAGGCGTGGCAATGGTGTTTTGTATCTCGATAAGGTAGCGGACAGGGTCTGTTTTTGCCTGGACAAATCTTCTGTCAAACCCTTTTTCATCTACCAGCGAAAGAAATCCTGATTTTCCACTCAGAAGTTCTTCCTGGATATAGCCGCTTTTAAAAGGGTCCGGCAGGGAAAAGTGCTGAAAAAAATAAATGAGATTCGATAAGAAAACTTTGAGAACACGGGATATGGGCTGCCAGGAGAGGATCCGGTAATAAAAGCCGATTTCAGGATGCGGCAGGAGAAGTCTTTTGTACCGCGTGTAATAAAAAAGAAATTCAAAATTGCTTTTGTACTTGTTGGCATAGACGATGGTCCCTTTTTTTTGAAGCGCTTTAAGCATGGATAGCTGTTTCTTGTCAAATCCTGTTCTGGAGAAAAAAAACTGGAGAATGGATGATGCAATAAAGCCGATTTTATCAGGGAAATGACAGATAAATTGAGCATTGCTTCCCGGGTAGGCATCGTCGCCCTTTTTTTTGACGCGGGCCGCAGATTTTTTCTGCTTTGATGCGCGTTTGTTGAACATATTTGACATCCGTCTCTATAGACCTTTTGAGGGTTCGTAAAAGTTTAATTTTTGTGTTGCACTGCGCCAAGAGTTCACTCGCCGCAGAGTAAGGCTGACATAATATAAATGAGGAATAGAACAGTCAAATCAAGATTCAAAGGAAAATATCAGATAACGATTGAGTTTGCAATATGAGAAATATTGATGGCTTTGCAAAAAGTCCGCTAAACATCCTGCCGGACCTGGGACAATATACAGAACATATTGAAATTACTTGATTCCAGATTTTTCCGGAATGACGACAAAAAATGAAATTTGATTTTTTTCAAGATCATCGCCATTGATTTTTTGTGACCTGTTTTTTATAGAGACAGAATTTATATTTTCAGCTTGCGTTACAAAAATGATTATGATATTTTTTTTATTCTTGCCGGACGGTCAATTTCATTTTCTGAAGTGTGTGAAATGTGGGTGACCCTTAATTGACAGCTATTCGTCTCTTTAGAAGATTTTATATGAATAATCGGTTGTTTGTATTCATTAATATTTAAGTTAAAACGAGGAGGGATTTATGAAAACATTAATTGGTGGTGCAATAGGAGCCGTACTGGGCATTATTGGACTGGCAGTCTGGTTTAAACCATTTCTGCAATTGGTGGCCGGTACTGTTCCAATCATGCTGCTTCTTGGGGGATGCCTGGCCCTTTATCTGGGATTTGACGAGCTTAAGGATACCTGGCAAAATGAAGCGATGAGCAATTCTACAACTCTGTCTGATGATAAAGAGTCGGAAACCGAATGAACTGAAAAAATAGATTCACGATCAGAAGAAAGAATAACAATGACATAAAAAAAAGCCCCGGGCAGTCGCCCCAGGGCTTTTTTATTTCCTCTTCTTTATGGCTGAGACAGCGAGCTTATCTGCCCGTTCGTTATTTTCTTCTCCAGCATGGCCTTTGACCTTGATGATTTTCAAATCAGTGAATTCGGGCATCAGCATCCTGATGCTTTCAACAATCTCCTGGTTTTTTTTTGCTTTCCATCCGAGTGCCAGAAGGCCATAGGCATAGCCGCTGTCTGTAAATACCCGAACCGGCAGATTTTTTTTTCTGACTTCTAAGAGCCCGACTTTGATCGCCTCGAGCTCAGCGATATTATTGGTCGCTTCGCCGATATATCTTGAAATTGTTTTTTCGTGCTCCCCGAATTTAAGCAGTACTCCGATTCCCGACGGGCCGGGATTTCCGGATGACGCTCCGTCAGTAAAGATGCAGACTGCATTGTCCGGCAGAATTGTTCCAGGGCGTTTTTTGCCGCGGGTTTTTTTTGATTTTTTCTTTTTTGGCGTTGATCCTGATGCATCAAGCGGCTTTATGTTTTGAAACAGCACAGCGTATTCATAATCCTGATTCAGTTGATACTTTATCAGGATTTTTCCATTTTTAACCAATGGATTTCTTGCTTCGTCTGTTTGAATCCAGACTTTATTATTTTTAAATTGCATTCTTTTCCAGTTCCCGTTTTGTTCTTTCAATTTTTTCTCCTTCATTTGGAACTGATACCGGACAAAGTGCAACGTGTCCAAAATCGATTCAAGGATGGACATGACTTAATCATAGAGATAAAAGCGGCTGCATATGGATTTGAACTCTGTCAATGCACGGTCCCAGGATTTTTCTATTTTTTGAGGACTTTCTAAATTTTCGATTTGTTTCCGGACCTCTTTGTCTCCCAGGATAAGGTCAATGGGCAGGCGTTCGAATTCATATTCATAGGGGGGAGGGTTCCAGGCAAATTGATTTTTGTGCAATAAAAAGATCGACCGGAGAAGGTGAAGTGCCAGCCTGAAAGGGAGGAATAGTTTGGGATCTGTGACATGGATTTGGAAACCCCGGCAAAACTGACCGGCCCACTTGTTGGATGTGGGCTCAAAGGCTGCCGGTCGCAGAAAGGCGCCTGACAGGCAGTTGCCCTCCAGGGACTGCTCTATTTTTACAGGATCCATAAAAGGCGCACCCAGCATTTCAAACGGCTTGGCCGTACCCCTTCCTTCGGAAATATTCGTACCTTCCCATAATACCTGCCCGGGATAGACCATGGCGGATATGGGTGTCGGAAGGTTCGGAGAGGGCGGAACCCAGGGGAGGCCGGTATCCTGAAAAAACATCGCTCTGTTCCAATGTTTCATGGGAATGATATCCAGCTGGCAGCCGATGTTAAAGTATTCATTGAAAAGCAGACCCAATTCTCCAATGGTCAGCCCGTGACGCATGGGTATTGGATATCGACCGACAAAAGAGACACAGTCCGGTTTTAGGAGATTCCCCTCTATGGTATTGCCGTTTATCGGGTTTGGCCGATCAAGAATGATGACACGTTTGTTGTATTTTTTAGCCGATTCGAGACAATATGACATGGTATAAATAAAGGTGTAGACCCTTGTGCCCACATCCTGAAGGTCGATAATAAGCAGATCGATTTCGTCAAACATGGCCCGGGTCGGAATCCGATCGTTGCCATACAGGCTGAAAACAGGGATATGCAGCTCTGGGTCCACCATATCTCCGGATTCAATCATATTGTCCTGTTTTTCAGCGAAAAAGCCGTGCTGGGGGGAGTACAGGGCGGTCAATTGTTCTGGAAATTTCTGGTGGATAAGCTTGCGGGTATGCGTAAAATCCCTGTTTACCGAAGCCGGGTTGCATAAAAGACCGATGCGGCATTTTGATACCCAGGCGGGTGGAGAATCCATAAATCTTTCAATACCGGTTTGAACAGACATTGTCATTGGTCCTTTTCTATTAAACCTGAGTGGTCAGCCTAAAGTAAGACGTGCCATAAACCCGATGCGGTGGAAATTGGAGAGATGCATCGACATTTGTACCATACCAAACAAATAGGTGATGGAAAATAAAAGAATTGCAAAAACCTGATGAAAATAATATAAACCCATCTTTAATTGTCCGCGCCGTGGGAGGAAAGCGCCAAATTACCATATAACATCTTGAAGATTAATAACTTTGATGTAAATCCGCTTTTTTGTTTAGACAATGTGGTCTTTGCAGGATTGGCGTGCTTCAATAGAAAACAATGCCCTGTCATATGGATTTCGGGACGGGCCAAAGTGGAGGGATATAAAGGCATTGAAACCGCTGGTCATAACCATTGATGGTCCTGCCGGTTCAGGCAAAACGACCGTTAGCAAGATTCTTGCGAATCGTTTGGGCTACCGGTATGTTGATACCGGTGCCCTGTATCGGGGAATCGCTTATGAAGCCAGGGCCCGCGATATTAAATTCGACGATGATGCGGGATTGAAGAAATTGTTCGAGGGCCTTGATTTTAAATTTAAGATGCATGAAAAGCAGTTGCGCCTATTCTCCGGCAGAAGAGATATCACAGACCACATCAGGACGCCGGAAATCAGTATGCAAGCATCTGCGGTTTCAGCAAATCCAGTGGTCAGAGACTATCTTTTAGAATTTCAAAGACAATTGGGCCAAAGGAAAAAAGTGGTTTTTGAAGGTCGGGATACGGGGACCATTGTTTTCCCGGAAGCAGATGTGAAATTTTTTTTGGATGCGTCTTCTGAAGCAAGGGCCATCAGGCGATTTAAGCAGATAGATGCGGCTTCGGATCACACGTTGGAAAATGTTAAAGGGGATATGGAGAAGCGGGACAACAATGATGCCACACGGTCTGTAGCCCCCTTAATGGCGGCCGATGATGCTGTGAAGATTGATTGTACCGATCTCTCAATCGAAGAGGTCATTGGGAAAATGGTTGCCGTTATCGAACAGCAATATCGTGTCCATCCATAAGCGGCATTTTTTAAGAATATTGCAGATATGGCCGGATTTATCCCCGGGATACCCCGGGGGGGTAATGGACCAGATGTTTTTTTTTAGATTATCATTGTTTTTTAGGAAATAGTCTGATATATATTTTCGATTATCCAAATCTCACGTAGATTAGGGTATTATTACAGGTAAGGGGGAATTTTTTTTTCATGAATGACATTTTAAGCAATGATTCAAATGAATCGCAAGAAGAGAATGGCCTGACGGAAGCCGGGTTGCCATCAGATGAAGAACAAGGGGATACTGCTTCAGGGGTTGATAAATTTGATGAAGAAGAGGATATGGCCTCCCTGATGGATTTGTATGAAGAAAGTTTTAAGCGCTTCGCTGAAGGGGAAGTCGTAAACGGCAAGATCATCGCAGTTGATAAGGATCATGTTCTTGTTGACATCGGGTACAAATCGGAAGGGCAGATCCGAATTCAAGAATTTAGAGATGAGGAAGGAAACATTAACGTCAATATCGATGACGATGTTGAAGTGATGGTTGAATTCTGGGATGAGGAAGAAGAAAGGGTGATCCTCTCCAAAGAGAAGGCTGCCAAGGTAAAGGTTTGGGAAGTGATTAAGGAAACTTATGACGGAGAAGGGACTCTGGAAGGCATTATTACCAGCCGCGTCAAAGGTGGATTCTCGGTAGATGTCGGACTCCAGGCATTTTTGCCCGGATCCCAGGCAGACTTAAGACCCATTCGCAACCTGGATGAAATGGTAGGGCAGACTTACGCGTTTAAGATTTTGAAATATAATCGCAAGCGGAGCAATATCGTTTTATCACGGCGGGCCATATTAGAAGAGGAACGGGAAGTCAAAAGAGCAGCCACCCTTGCGTCTATTGCCGAGGGTCAGGTATTAGAGGGCATGGTTAAAAATATAACCGAATATGGCGTCTTTATCGACCTTGGCGGGGTTGACGGTTTGCTGCACATTACGGATATCTCATGGGGACGCGTTAAGCATCCTTCGGAGCTTTTTTCAGTAGGGGATACCATTACCGTTAAAATTTTGTCCTTTGATCTTGAGAAGGAGAGGGTGTCCCTCGGTATGAAGCAATTGAGTCCGGACCCCTGGTCCATTGCCGAAGAAAAATATGCTGTGGGGTCCCGGATTTCCGGTGTCGTCGTGAGCCTCACGGATTACGGGGCTTTTGTTGAACTGGAAGAGGGCGTTGAGGGATTGATTCATGTATCAGAGATGTCATGGACAAGAAAAATTCGACACCCGTCCAAAGTCGTCTCCGTTGGGGAGAAAGTCGAGGCGGTTGTGCTTGACCTTAAGCCTCAAAACAGGCGGATTTCACTGGGTATGAAGCAGGTTGTACCGAATCCATGGGAAGTGATCAGTGAAAAATATCCCATTGGCACCACCATTGAAGGCAAAATAAAGAATATCACCGAGTTCGGGCTTTTCATCGGTATCGATGATGACATCGACGGCCTGGTGCATATTTCTGATATTTCATGGACAAAGCGTATCAAACACCCCTCCGAAGTTTATAAAAAGGGAGATGTTGTCCAGGCCATTGTCCTTGATATTGATAAAAACAGTGAACGATTTTCACTCGGTGTCAAGCAGTTGCACCCGGATCCGTGGAAAACAGTTAGAGAACGGTATGAAGTCGGAAAAGAAATCACTGGAGCGGTAACAAACGTGACTGATTTTGGCATTTTTGTCGAGCTTGAAGAAGGAATCGAAGGTCTGGTTCATGTATCCGAAATCAGTAAAGAAAAGATTAAAACCCCTGTCGGTCAATATAATGTTGGAGAAGACCTGACCGCCAAGGTGATGAATGTAAATACAGAAGAGAGAAGAATCGGGCTTTCCATTAAACGGCTTGAATTCGAAGATGAAGAAAGCATGCTCAAGGATTTTGTAAATAATATGAAGCCGGCCGCTTCTTCTTTTGGTGAAATCCTGCGTGAAAACTTGCAGGAGAAGCTGAGCGACAGCAAGGACAGTCAACCCGGTGCCCCTGTGGCGGTGACTGAAGAAAACAAGGAAAGTCCTGCTGAGGGTGCCGAAGAAAAAGGGGATGACGATATTCAGGCTTCCGAAGAAAAAACAGGAGACGCGGCAGAGGTCCCGGAAGAGACCGCGAAAAGCCCTGTGGCAGTAACCGAAGAAAAAGGGGATGACGATATTGAGGCGTCTGAAGAAAAAACAGGAGATGCGAAAGAGGTCCCGGAAGAGACAGTGGAAAGCCCTGTGGCAGTAACCGAAGAAAAAGGGGATGACGATATTCAGGCGTCTGAAGAAAAAACAGGAGATGCGAAAGAGGTCCCGGAAGAGACAGTGGAAAGCC
>JAUXCK010000278.1 GCA_030618925.1 Desulfobacteraceae bacterium | reverse complement strand
GCCCTTAAAGGCGCTGATTTCTGTACCATTTCCATTGAGGTTGGCGACCGGTTTGCCTTATGGGAGCAGGACTGGCGGGTTCCTCAGCAGTTTGGCATCCGGCAGGTTTTTGGGGAAAACGGCGGTCCCGGCGGACTTTTTCATTCCCTGCGCATCATTCCCCCGATCCTGGACATCTGCTCGGATATCCTCACCATCTGTCCGGACGCCCATGTGTTTAATTACAGCAATCCCATGAGTCGAATCTGTACGACGGTTCATCGGAAGTATCCGGATTTGAAGTTCATCGGTCTGTGTCATGAAATCGCCTCCCTTGAGCAGCATCTGCCCCAGATTTTGGGTACCCCTTTTGAGAATCTGGTGTTGCGGGCTGGCGGGCTCAATCATTTCAGTGTCCTGCTTTCGGCAGCTTACAAAGACACGGGCAAGGATGCGTACCCGGATATCCGGGCCAAGGCACCAGCCTATTTTAAGAATTTCCCCGAGCTTTCGCAAATTGTTGATGTGTTTCTGGAAACAGGCGAGATGCCGGAACCCGGCAACATGCCTCTTGCCCGGGAAGGGTCCATCAAGTGGGCAGAAAGGTGGATTTTTAAAGAATTGCTCGAAAAATTCGGATACCTGCCCATTACCACCGACAGCCATCTGGGGGAGTATGTCCAGTGGGCGAATGATGCGGCCGAGCATAAGGGGATTCTGGATTTTCATCGTTTTTACAAGGCCTATGTGCTGCTGAAGGAACCGGCAATAGAACTCAAACTCGCTGAACGGGTGGTTGCGATCATTGAGGGGATCCTGACAGACAGCGGACATGAAGAACTTGCGGTGAACCTGCCCAACAAGGGGTTTATCAAAAATATACCGGATTTCGTTGTGGTTGAAGTGCCTGCCACGGTTGACGGTCAGGGCGTTCATGGTGTCCGGCTGGGGGAATTGCCCAAAGGGTTCGCCGGGTTGCTGTATAATCAGATTGCGGTGCATGATATGACGGCTGAAGCGGTACTGACCGGTTCCCGGGATGTTATATTACAGGCACTTCTCGTGGATCCGGTGGTGGACAAGGTCAAGGCTGCCGGGCAGATGCTGGATACGATGCTTGAACTTCAGAAAGATTATCTGGGATATATTACCTGATGAACGTCAGCGTTAGAAATCAAAGAAAATAGACCGCCATATGCGGATAAGCGATGATGGGGCCCGGATATCCCCGCTCAGAGAGAAATACTTCTTTTCCCCAGCAGTTTCAAAAGCCGGGCCGCGCCTTTAAAAATAGCAGCAAGGGACTTTACCGGCCGTCCAAAGAGCCGCCATGAGATAAATTCAATGATCACACCCGCCTCTTCCACGGTATCCATATAAGCAAAGTCTGTTGTGGAAGGCCCGGTCTTGAGCTTGCCTCGAACCCACACGGGAAAACCGGCCGATGAGAGCCTGTCCGCCCATTTATCCACATCTTTTACCAAGAGGCCCAAATGCTGCACCACAATTTTTCCGTCAGGGTCCAGGCTTTGCTGATAGAAATTCGTTCCCTTACCAGGTTCCAGAAGTTCGAGCTCGAAACCGTTGTGATATGCCATCCCTAATTTTCCGGCCATGCTTTTGTTCTGTCCCCTTTCCAGCCAGAGTGTCGGGGCACCGGTGGCATTAAAGAAAGGGCCGAGACCGCGGGCTTCCAGTTCATCTGCTGCGGTATCCACGTTGGGGACAACAAGCCCGAGCTGATAAATTTCTGGAAGATTGTGTTTGTCCCTGAACGCCCGGGCCAGACCGTCGACCGCTTTATTAAAATCTGGGGCATCCAATAGATCTTGAAAAAATATCATAAAATCCACCTTTGATAACCATTTATGGACAAAAGCAGCTGACATGCGTCATGGGGTAAATATGGGTTGAAATTATATCAGATATTTCATAAAGTCAACTCATCAGCACCATGATATTCATTTTTTTAAAAAAGTACCTGTTTGGCTTTAAGGGTTAAATCACTTCATCAGGAGGGTTGCCAATGATCAAAGAGACAATGACAAAGGATGAAAGACTTCAGGCCGCCATTACACTGGATCACGTTGACCGGCATCCGGTATTTCCCATACTGGTCACATCGGCGCCACGGCTATACGGAATTACCCAGGCTGCGGCCTGGCAGGATCACGATATTGCGCGTGATGCATTGATCAGATGCTACAAGGAGTATGGGTATGACTGCATCAGCAAGCCCAATTATTACTATCCCATGCTGCCGGGGAAACTCACAGCAGCACCAGTTCGCAATCTGATCCCGGGAAGGCAGCTGGGTGAAGATGACCTTTACCAGATAGATGAGAGAGTGCTTTTTGAAAGGGAGGACTATGACAAGATCGCGGCACTGGGCTGGAACGGCTTCTGGGATGAACATTACGAAAAGATCAGCAGGAAGTCATTGGAAAAATTTTCCGCCATGCAGGCGATTTCCAATCAGTTATACTGTGATGACATGAAAATCTGTGAGGATGATGGGATCCCGGTTCATCTGGGTGTTGCTGTTGATTCGGTGCTGATGGCTTTCTCCCTCTCCCGCACGTTGACCGAATTTACCAGGGATTTGCATGAAGTCCCTGATAAAGTGGAAGCGGCCATGAAGGCCTCCTGCGACGATCTCATCGCCAATTCGATTCAGGTGTGTAAGAATAACGGTAAAATGATGGCCTTCGTTGTTCTTGAGCGGGGGTCTGGTTTTTATTACCGCCTGAAAATATTTGAGCGCTTTGAATGGCCTTTTTTGCAGCGATATGTGGATGCATTTGTATCCGAGGGGATTATGCCGTGGCTGCATTTTGATACAGACTGGGGCATGAACCTGCCATATCTTAAAAAGCTGCCAAGGGGTAAATGTGTCTGTGATCTGGACAGTACCACCGATATCTTTCAGGCAAAGGAGATATTAAAGGATCATATGTGCATCAGCGGCGATGTGCCTGCAGCGCTGTTGACTTTGGGAAAACCTGAAGAAGTCGTCGATTATTGCAAAAAACTCATCGACGAGGTGGGAGATGGCGGCGGCTTTATGCTGACAACAGGGTGCGAATGCCCGATAAACGTCAAGCCGGAAAATCTCCGGGCCATGGTGGAGACAGGGAGAAACTATCAAGGTAAAAGGAAAGGGACCAGGGCCTCTTCTCCTGACCCCCGGAAGGAATTATCCAGTATTGTCCGACCCCAGGGCAGGATAGCAGAGGCTTTCGGCAATTTGCAGTACGATGATATTGAGAAGCTGGTTGAAACGGCGATTTCAGAAAACTCAGACCCGCTGGATATTTTGGATCAATGCAAGGCAGGGATGGATACTGTTGGCGAGCTTTACAGCACGGGTGAGTACTTCCTGTCGGAGCTCATTCTTTCAGGAGACATGTTCAAGAAAGTCGTAGACATTATAAAACCGTTCATCGCCAAAGGCAGCTCAGCATCATCGCTTGGAAGGGTTGTTATCGGAACCACAAAGGGCGATATTCACGATCTTGGAAAGAACATTGTGGCCACTCTTTTTGGTACAAGTGGATTTGATGTCATTGACCTTGGTGTTGACATAGATCCTGTTATATTTGTTGATGAGATTTCTAAAACAGATGCAAAGGTTGTGGCAATGTCGGCCCTGATTACACCGACCTTTGATTCCATGAAAACCGTTGTGGATTTGATGAAGGAGAGAGGGCTAAGGGATGACCGGTTCGTCATCATCGGCGGTGGCCCCACTACTGCAGCTGTAAGGGATTATGTGGGGGCAGATGCCTGGTCGCTCAATCCGGTGGTGGGTATCCATATGTGTAAGGAATTTCTCAGGTAGTGGATAAAAAATCACCGAAAAGTTTTGCTTGAGTCGGGTCGTGCAGGCGATGGTGGCTTTTATGTTGTTTCAGGTCATGCTGTTTTAGGCCATGCTGTTTTAGGATTGCCATGAAACTATTAATCATTGCAGGATTTCTGGGATCCGGAAAGACAACGCTTCTTCTCCGAATTGTGAAGCAGCTGAGCGCCGGCCCCCAAAAGATCGCGATTATCGAAAATGAAATCGGCGAAATTGGTGTGGATGGGGAATATCTCAATCTGGAGGGGCTGCAGGTACAGGAATTGTTTGGGGGTTGCATTTGCTGTACCCTCAGTGTCGGCCTCCTTGAAACACTGGAGGACCTGGACCGGCTTTATCAGCCGGATCTTGTGATCCTGGAGGCAACCGGGGTCGCCCGACCCGGGGATATCATCGAAAATGTGCGGAAATACCAGAGCAGGATCCAGGAGATCCAGGTGATTACCCTTGTGGATGCGTGCCGATACGAGATGCTCCTCGAGGTCATGGAACCGCTTGTGACCGGTCAGATCGGGGCAGCGGATATTGTGGCGGTGAACAAAATCGATAAGGTGGCACCGGAGGCATTGGATCAAATTATGCAAAGTGTCGCAGGGTTGAATCCCCGGGCAAAGGTCACTGCGATTTCTGCGGATCAAAAATTACACCTCAACACCATTCTGGATGATTTGCGATGATCATAGAGACCATGGAGCCCACACCCCTTGGAGTCGAGCCTGAACGCCTGATCGTTCTCGCAAGAATAATTTTTTGCCCTGATAAAAGCAATTCATAGACTAAAGAATATATATCTTTTTCCATTATTTTATTTCCTTTGTTTCCTTTGATTGAATATCAAAACAGTATTGTATGAAT
>JAUXCK010000362.1 GCA_030618925.1 Desulfobacteraceae bacterium | reverse complement strand
CCGCCGACATGGTGCTGGTGGCAATGGGGATAACACCCAACAGCCAACTGGCCGAAAAGGCAAGTCTCGATCTCAGTGTGGGAAGCGCCATTGCCGTGGATAAAATGCTCAAAACATCCAATAAAAACATCTATGCCGCCGGGGATTGTGCGGATGCCTACCATGTGGTCACCAATGAGAAAACATGGATCCCTCTGGCCCTGAGAGCCAACCGGGCCGGATGGGCTGCTGCAGACAATGTGTGTCATAAAAATGTCTCCCTTCCGGGCATTGCCGGTACAGCCGTATTCAAGGTGTTTGACCTTGAAGTCGCAAGAACCGGGCTGACTTCAAATGAAGCGTCTAACTTTAATTTTGACCCCGCCCACATCGTTGTAAAAACCCGGTCACGCGCCCACGCGCATCCCGGAACATCCCAAATTTGGGTTCACATGATCGGGGATACCAAAACCGGCCGGCTTCTTGGCGTCCAGATGGTGGGCAGGGAAGGCGTGGCCCACCGGATTAATTCGGCAGCTGTGGCGCTGCACGCCCAAATGACTGTAGAGGAATACAGCCAGACCGACCTGGCCTATGCCCCCCCTTTTGGTCCGGTATGGGATCCGACTCTCACTGCCGCCAATCAGCTTCTCAAAAAAATGAGCACCAGAAATTGATTAACCTGTTTTTATGCTTATGTTAAGGTATTGTAGGCAAAACGCAGGGCAAAATCACTATTTGGAGAATAACAAATGGGCAAATGCATCAATCATCCTAACCGGGAAACAAATTTTTTATGCATGAAACACAACATATATCTGTGTGAAGAATGTCTGGAATGCCCGGACCCTGACATCCACTGCAAGTTCCGATCATCGTGTCCGATTTGGTTTATGGATAAGAGAGGCGGGAAAACCATTGATGACATCAAGGTTAAAAAGGAAAGAAAAGGCCATAAAGTCATATTTGAACCCGGTGCAAAGGAGATCGAGGTGCCTGACGGAAGTACGCTTCTTGAGGCGGCCCAGGCTGCGGACATCCCCCTCAACGCATCCTGTAATGGAAAAGGGGCATGCGGAAAATGCAAGCTGGTTCTGGAATCAGGGGATGTGAAATCCCTGCCCACCCCTCTCTTGAGCGATGAAGAAAAAGAAAAGAACTACCTGCTGGCCTGCCAGACCACTGTGCATGGGGACGTGACGGTTAAAATCCCGGAGGAGACCATTGAGAAAAAGCTCAAAGTCGCAGGTTTGGGCAAAGAGGCCACCGGCAGGTTAAAAGGACTCGTAACAGACATCACTCCCATGCTGAAAAATATCTCCCTTGAACTGAGTCCGCCGACCCTGGAAGATACTGTAAGCGACCTTGATCGTTTATTCCGGGGTCTTAAGCAGGAAGGATGCGATGTCGACAAGGTCAGTGTGGACCTGATGGTCATGCGCGATCTGGCTGCTGCCATGAGAGATGAAAGTTGGAAAATCACTGCTTCTATAGTTCAAAACAACGCGCATTCAGGCGAGGTGCTTCGGGTTGTCCCCGGAAACGGTGTGAAACCCTCTCTGGGCATGGCCATTGATCTGGGAACGACATCCATTGTCATTTATCTCGTGGATATGGCGGATGGGTCGATTCTGGCAGCGGCCTCAGGACATAACCGGCAGGCGGCATGCGGGGATGACGTGATCAATCGAATTGTCTGTTCGGAAAAAGACGGGGTTCAAAAATTAAGCGACATGGTTCTGTCCACCATCAACGGGCTGATCAATGAAGCCCTTGACAGTATTGATGTGGATCGTGATCAGGTCGATAACGTGGTGATTGCCGGAAACACCACCATGACCCATTTGCTCCTTCAGATCGAACCTCGCCACATCCGGCGTGAGCCCTATATCCCCAGTGTTTCGACATTTCCAATACTGAGCGCGGAAAAGGTGGGCCTCAACATCAATCCGATTGCAGCTGTTTTCGTCATGCCGGGTCCGGCCAGCTATGTGGGCGGTGACATCGTATCCGGGCTTCTTTATGCCGGATTTCACAGGAAAGACCCTGTGACATTGTTCATCGATGTCGGCACAAACGGGGAAATCGTTCTTGGAAACAGGGAGTGGCTGATGACAGCCTCCTGCTCGGCCGGCCCTGCTTTTGTGGGCGGCGGTGTCCGCTGGGGGATGCGGGCGGAAGAAGGGGCTATTGAAAAAATCACCATCGATCCAAACACCCTCGAGCCTGACTTCTCTGTGGTTGGGGATGTAAAGCCACGGGGAATCTGCGGCTCGGGCATGATCGATCTGATATCGGAAATGCTGATCACCGGGGTGATTAATCCAAACGGAAAATTCAGAATTGATACCTCCCACGCCCGTTTAATAAAGGATGGAGACGAGACAGTCTATATTGTGGCATTTGCCGGGGAAACATCCGTGGACAAGAATATTATCTTCACTGAATCCGATATTGACAACCTCATCCGAAGCAAAGGTGCGGTATATGCCGGATTTACCGTGCTCCTGAACCAGGCGGGATTAGAATTTTCAATGATGGACCAGATCATCATTACGGGCGGGTTCGGTCAGTTTCTTGATATTGAAAAAGCCATCACCATCGGCCTGCTCCCTGATATTGACAGGAGTAAATTCAAATACCTTGGCAACAGTTCTGTTGCCGGTGCTTATATGGCGCTTCTCTCCAGCCAATACCGGCAGGAAGCCCTGGAAATCTCAAATTCAATGACATATATCGATTTTTCAAGCAATAACCAGTTCATGGATGAATTTACATCCGCGCTTTTCCTGCCGCATACGGATGTGGATTCTTTTCCAAGCGTAAAATTGAAATCAGCGGCAACTTAACACCCAACGTCTGAAAACGGCGGGTAAATTCAAATAATAAGGAGTACTGATGAAAGAAATGTTAATTGTTTTGGCCTTTATCGGATTCTACTTCCTCATGCAGCTCTACATCCTTCCCAAACTGGGAATTTCAACCTGAATGCGGAATGCCTGTCAGGTGACAGACAAGACAAACAAGATTGCAGCATCACAACCATTAAACAAATCTGAAATAGAGCTTTCAAATTTGAAAAAAAAATAAGTGCCCTTTATGGCAATTGCCGCAAATATGTTCCTTTTCAGTGGAGAGGGACCACCGCCCCTCTCCACAATCCTGGTTTGACAGGCAATTAGATCTACGATATAGAGGGTGGCAATACGAATGAAGTGATTTTCAAAATAGCAGCCATGAAAAGGAGACGATTATATGGGAAAAGGAGACAGACGATCAAAGCGCGGAAAAATCTGGAGAGGGACAAGCGGCGTATCACGTCCTAAGAAAAAAAAATCGAACACTAAAAAGAAATAACCGGCATAATCCGGCACCACATGGGCCACACACATCCGTTTAGCCAAAATATCGGGGTGCCTTGGCAGACGGGTCCAACGCTATTCTTCCATCAT
>JAUXCK010000270.1 GCA_030618925.1 Desulfobacteraceae bacterium | reverse complement strand
TTTATCCGACAAACTGACCAATATCATCAGTCGGCAGATTATCCATAATGAATTAAAATCAGGTGAAACCATTAATGAGACACAAATATCCAGGGACTGGGGCATCAGCCGCAGTCCGGTTCGAGACGCACTTCACATGCTTGAACAACAGCGCCTTATAGAGCGAACGGTCAGCGGCAGGTACCAGGTCTCTGAATTCTCCATTGATTCCATCATACACTACTATGACGCGATCAATATTTTATTTCAGTATACATTCTCCAAAGCTGCAGAAGACGCAACCAAAGAGGACCTCCGCACCCTTTCACGCGCAACGGAAAAAATAGAAAAAAGTGCGCGGGAAAAAGACTTTGATGTTTATCTGGAAGGCGTGATGGAATTCGCCCAGGTTATCCTCAGAACTTCCGGGAATCCGGTTGTTGAAAAAATTGTACTTGAACTAATGCCCACCGCCGAACGCCTTCAGTGGCTGTCAATCACCTATTCGCCGGACAGACTGGATGAGATTGCCGGGCATGTCAAACAATCCTTTACAAATATCCTGAAGAAAAATCCCATAGCGGCAGCCAATGATTTTTCCAGGTTTGCCTTGATCCACAAAGAAAATGCCATTAAACACCTGCAAAATGGTAAAGAAACGCCTTGACAGAAAGACCCTCATGGCCATTTCAGATTTCGTGACACGCATATAAGGGGCAATAAATGCCACCGCAGATAAGAAAAATCGATAGCCAGCCGCTAGTTCAACTCCCTTGCCAGCATGTCCATGGGCGGAATCTTATCGATCATCCCCTGGGCTTTTAGAAATTCCGCAAATCGCCTGTACCTGACCCGATCAAGCGCCCCGGGCCTTAAGGCAAATCTCGGCAGCGTGTCCTGCCATGCCCTGCGATTCAGTTCATCATCGAGTTCCTCACGGCCCTTGATAAAAAGCAACCAGCTCTCTTCCGGATGGTTAATCAGAAACTGAACCCCGGCCTCCAGGGCATCCACGAATTTTCTGAACATGGGCGCATCCACCCGATCCCTGTGAGCGATCAGAATCAGCTCATCATAGGCCGGTATCCCGTGTTCCTCAACAAAGAACGCGCGTCCCGGGCGGCCACTGATGTCCATCTGGTTCAGTTCAAAATTTCTGAACGCCCCGATAACAGCATCGGTATTCCCGGAAAAAAGCGACGGCGAAAGTGAAAAATTGACATTCACCAATCGTACATCTGCAAGGGTAAGGCCGACCTCTTTCAGCATCACTTTTAACAAAACGGTTTCAAATCCCCCCACCGAATATCCGATGGTTTTTCCTTTCAAGTCTCCCAGACCCTTTATTCTGCCGTCCGCCATGACCACGAGGGCGTTCAGCGGTGTCGCCACCAGGGTCGCAAAACGAACAAGCGGGAGCCCCTGATCCACCTGAAGATAATGCTGGGGCTGGTATGATACCGCTATTTCCGCTTTTTTTGCCGCCACCAGTTTGGGTGGGTCGTTGGGATTGGACGGGGCGATAAACACCACATCCAGCCCTCGATCTTTGAAAAACCCTTTTTCATATGCCACGAAAAGCGGCGCGTGATCCGGGTTTATGAACCAGTCAAGCAGGACGGTAACACGTTCACCGGCCGCAGCGGTCCCTTGCGCAGCAGAAAACACCAGCAGCACGGCCATCAATAAAGCAGATAAAACGCTTTTCATTTTTTCACTCCTTTTGCCAGAATACGATTTTTGTCATCAGCCTGTCTACTGAAAAATACAATACAAGCGCCATTATCGCGATGAGGGCGAGCGCGGCAAACATCACGTCGGTCTGCATCCTGGCATTCGCATGAAGCATATAAAAACCAAGGCCCTCACTCGATCCGACCCACTCCCCGACCACGGCGCCGATGGGCGCCACAGCAGTTGCAACCCTTACCCCTGAGGCAAACGCCGGCATGGCCGCGGGAATCCGGATATGCCTTAAAACCGCAAAGGGCTTTGCATTCATTATCCCTGCAAGCTCTATCCAATCCGGATCCGTGCGGCGAAGGCCGTCATAGAATGCAGCGGTGACCGGAAAAAAAATAATCAATATCGCCATGGCTATTTTGGACATCATTCCATAGCCCAGCCACAGAACCAGAAGCGGTGCAAGGGCAAAAACCGGAATTGCCTGGCTAATGACCAGGACAGGCAGGAGCCATCTTCTCAGGGATCCAAACGAAATCATGGACAGGGCGCTTGCCGCACCCAGAATCGTTCCAAGAAAGAGCCCGGCCAAAATTTCAATTAGTGTGATGACACCATGTGAAAAAAGGCGTCCCAGATTTTCATTAAAAGCAATGGCCACCCTCCCGGGCCCCGGCAGAATATAATAGGGAACACCGGTGATCATAACAACCGCCTGCCAAATACCAATCAGACCGGCACAAATGATGAGAAGACGAAAAACACGCATTTTTTACGCCTCCTGGTTCAGCTGCTTGAGAAGCGCCGCATGAAGCCTGTCGATTCCCGGCTCGCCGGGCAATCGCGGGGGAGCACTGTCCGGTACCCGTGCGTCAACCGGCCTGACCGGGTGGCCGGCAAGAATGTGTATTCTGTGCCCCAGGCGCAGGGCTTCGAACGGGTCATGGGTCACGAGTACGACGGTGGCCCCCTTTACCATATTGAAAGCCAGATCCTGAAGCTTCATCCGGGTTAACGCGTCTAAGGCAGAAAAGGGTTCATCCATGAGAATGACCGGTCTCTCTTCCATGAGTGTCCGCAATAGCGCCACCCTCTGGCGCATGCCGCCGGACAGAGAGAAAGGATATGCCCCGGCATATCCATCCAGACCGGCTTTTGAAATCAGGTCCACAGCCTTTTCCCGCCGAATGCTGGAAACACTTCCCCGAAGCCTGTCTCCCAGAAGGATATTTTCAGTGACCGTCAACCAGGGAAGAAGCAAATCCTTCTGGGCCATCAACGCCGTCGTCCCGGATGGGCGCTCTTTTCCATCAAAACTGATTCTGCCGGAAAACCCTTCCCTGAGACTCCCCGAGATAAGCCTCAAAAGGGTTGTTTTTCCACACCCGCTGGGACCCAGGATGCAGGTCCACTGACCGGCCTCGATCTCAAAATCAAGTGAGGAAAAGATGACCTGACCGGAAAAAGAAAAAGAGATATTTTCCAGGCAGATGTTCGGCGCTGAAAGGGAATCATTCATTTTTTCTGCCAGTCCGGAAATGTGTGGAAATGATGAACCGGGCCGTTGCCTTTTCCGATGGCATAGTCTGCTCCGGCCGCTATGGCGCCTTTGATATAAACCTTTGCCTTTTTCACGGCCCCGGAAAGTGCACACCCTTTGGCCAGATACGCTGCAATGGCGGATGACAGGGTACATCCGGTCCCATGGTTGTTCCTTGTTTTGATCCGCTTCCCGGAGAGTTCAATAAAACGGTCTTGTTCTGCCATATAAAATATGTCCGTGCTCTTGTCATCTGCACCATGGCCGCCCTTAATCAATACGTTCTGGCAGCCAAACCCGGCCAGATCCTTTGCGGCGCGGCGGATCTCCTCAGGGGTTTTTATCTCCCGGCCGAGCAGGACTTCTGCTTCCGGAAGATTGGGGGTGATCACATGGACCTCGGGTATCAAAAGGTCCTTTATTGCCTTGATGGCATCCTCCTGAACAAGCCGGTCACCGCTCTGGGCGACCATCACGGGATCAAGGACGATATTGGACGGGCTGAATTGTTTCAGATTCCGGACCACGGTCTCGATAAGCGCTGTTGAAAAAAGCATCCCGATCTTTACGGCATCTGTGCCAATGTCGGAAAAAACAGACACCATCTGTTCCTCTACAAAGCCCGGCGGAACCGGATGGATGCCTGTTACCCCCACCGTGTTCTGGGCGGTGAGGGCGGTGATCACCGACATGCCGTAGCAACCGATGGCAGAGAAGGTCTTTAGATCCGCCTGAATCCCGGCCCCGCCTCCGCTGTCGGAACCGGCGATGGTGAGCGCCCGGTAGTAGGTCCTCTTTTGCGTCTGTTCTTCCTGCTTGAGCGGCATGAATTCTATCCTTTCTTAAAATGATTCCATCCGGATGCGAGAAGCTCTTTTTCCTTCCCATGGGATTCTGCAAGGGTCAGGACCCTGGCATCGGTGATGTCGCCAATGATGTGAAGCGGCCGGTTGAATGCGTTCATAAACGCTTCGGCGGTCTCTCCGGCACTTTCATTTGACAGGGTGCAAATAAGACAATAGTCCTCCCCGCCTGAAAGCGCATAGTCGATGGGCCTGAAGTCAAACTTCCGGCAAAACTGTTGAAGCGGCTTTGAAATCGGAATTTTTTCAGCATACAGCCTCGCGCCCACGCCGCTTTCTTTGAGGATATGGCCCAGGTCAGCGGTCAGGCCGTCACTGACATCGATGCAGGCATGAACACCGGCCCTTTTCGAAAGAAAGCGTCCTTCATGGAGATGCGGTTCGGGCAGAATGTGTGCGTTGTACAGGTCTTGAAACAAATCCGGGTCAGGCGGAATGTTGTTGAGAATCAGGTGCAGACCGGCCTTGCTTTCTCCTGGAAATCCCGTGCAGGCGATTTTGTCTCCTGGTTTTGCCTTGCTTCTTAACAGCACTTCCTCTTTTAACACCGAACCGGTCACTGCAATGTTAATAATCAAATCGGCTTTTGACCCGGTTGTGTCTCCTCCCAGAATGTTGACATCGTACTTTGCGGCAAGGGTTTTTATGCCATCATACAGTTCCTGGATAAACGCGATGGGGCAATCATCGGGTATGGC
>JAUXCK010000174.1 GCA_030618925.1 Desulfobacteraceae bacterium | reverse complement strand
TGCTCTGAAGGACACCATAGGAAAAAAAGAGCCTGGCGGTTTCATAGTTGTGGTGAACCATCTTGTCCCGGAGCTCCGGGTTGGACAGCACCTCTTTTGTCTGCTCTACGGCTTCCTTGGTGACATATCCGTCTATTTCGATAACGGAGAATCCTTTTGGTTTGATATCCACCGAGTATATGGAATAATTATTGACCACGATCGGCCTCATGAAATAAATGGCTTCCAGAAAGGCATTCCCAAACCCCTCAAAGTTAGATGGATAAGTGACAAGGTCGGCATGCGGGTAAATATCGTTCAGGGTATATATTTTTCGCCCATCTTCGGTCAGGCCCCTTCGTTCAGCAATAATTTCCGAAACGAAAATCGTCTTCACGTTCATCAACTCAGAATATTCTCTGATTCTGTTTTCATAGTCATACCCCTCATCCCCTGATGCGTGAGAAATGACCAGCTTTGCATTTTCCATTTTCAACCGGCTCACCAGTTCTATGGCATGCTCGATGCCCTTCCGTTTTACCACACGTGTGGGCTGAAGGATCAGCAATTCATCCTCTCCAACATCGAGCGCTTCCCGGACATCAGATGAATACGCATCAATGGGCGGCGGCAGGGTTTCAAAATCCATCACATTTGGAATAATGGTCCCTGAAATCCCTGTTCGAAGACTCAACTGGTTACCGGCCGACGAATTTATGGTCACATGTTCAATGGACGGCAAATGCGGGGGAAACGCCATATTCAGGTATTCCCATATGGCATTGGTTAAAAATCGCTGCCGCTCCCAGAAGAAATCATGGTGGTGGGCGATTGTCGGCATCCCGATTTCAGATATGACTTCAGTGATGGCCAGCCCCAGGGGGATATTCAGGGGGATGGTCAGCGCATTTTCCGGAACAAGGATGGTGAGATTAAATTTTTCAATGAATTTATAGAGATGGTCTTTTATCGTATTTTTAATAGTTTGTATTTTTTCTGTGATATAGCGGCCGCGGAGGGTAACGCCAAAACAGTTTTCATAAATATCCTTTATCTCCGGATGCATGAAATGGGCTTCCTCCAGCAGGTAGGAACGCTCCGGAGGTGTATCCAGTTCACCGGCGAAATAAAAACAGGTGAATCCCTCGTGTTCAAACACTTTTGCCCATTTGGTCGTCTCAAGGGATACGCCGTCTGTTCCGGCCAAACGCATTGATATGAATCCGACATTTCTTGTTTCCGAACGGATGGGGGGATGGCTCATTCTCAGCTCCATTCATGCAATTAATGGAATTTGGTTTCTTTAGAAGGCCTTTTTTACAATTTAATTCTCTTATCAGCAACGGAGGCCTTGAAAAATTTTTTACCCGGGCTTAATCTGAATTTTATTGTCGGAATGCCCGACATGTTTTTGGCAAATATCAATTATAAAAATAGTGGATACTATCATACAGCCCATACTTGGGCAAGTGCGAAACTATCTGTATCAAGAAAAGGACGAACCCAATTATGCCACTTCCATTTTCCGGGAAGCAGGACATTCCGAAATACCGTTTTGGAGACTGGCGAAGAATGCTGTCAGACGCTGTCACAAGTGCTGATGAGCTCTCCACGTTTTTCACGATAGATCAGAAAAGCATCGCATCCGTGACCCCAACATATCCCATGAGGATCAACCCCTATTACCTGTCTCTGATTCAGCATGAGGATGATCCCATCTGGAAACAGGCGGTACCGGACACAATGGAAATTCAGGACCGTTCCGGTGAAAAAGACCCGCTTTGTGAAGAACGGCAGTCTCCTGTCCCAAACCTGATTCACCGGTATCCGGACAGGGTTCTGTTCATGGTCACAAAAGAATGTGCCCTGAACTGCAGGTTCTGTCTCCGAAAGGGGCGTGTGGGAAGCCGGCCTTCGGCCACCGATGATTTAATTGAATCCGGGATTGACTATATCCGGGGGCATAAATCGATTCAGGAGGTGATTCTTTCCGGCGGTGACCCGTTGATGCTTGAGGATGACGCATTAAACGGCCTGTTGCATAAACTGCGGAAAATACCGCATGTTGACATCATCCGTATCCACACAAGGATGCCCTGTGCACTGCCCCATCGGATTACCCGGGACCTTGTCACCATCCTCAAGCAGTATCCCCCCCTCTATCTCAATGCCCATTTTAATCATCCAGGAGAGATCACATCCCAAGCAGCAGAGGCTTGCCACATCCTGGCCAATGCCGGAATCCCCCTTGGCTCGCAGACCGTCCTGTTAAAAGGCGTTAACGATAATTCTGCGGTCATGCGGCACCTGATGAGAGAATTGATAAAAATCAGGGTAAAGCCTTATTATATTCATCATCCGGATCCGGTCAGGGGCACCCGCCATTTTCGGCCCTCCCTTCAAAGGGGGATAAAGATCATGGAAACCCTCCGGGGGCACATATCCGGAATGTGTGTTCCCCATTATGTGATTGATCTCCCCGGAGGCGGCGGGAAAGTGCCTCTTCTGCCAAATGACATGAAAGAAATTAAAAATGGAAGAATAAGGGTCAGAAACTATAAGGGAGAAATGTTCGAGTATCCGGTAGAATAAACCACCACCCGCAAAGCAGTCAGTTTTATAAAAAAAAATAATGGGATGATGGTCATTTATGGGTGAGGGTGTCGCTTTGTGATTCGAACGATCTTTGGCCGATATCTGTTTTGCTTTGCCATTTTATTTCCTTTTATTTTAACAATGACAATTGAAACCAGGAAAAATAAAAATCCAAAAATAACCGACAAACCGGATTCGTTGACATTTAAAGCCAGTGCTGCTTTCTGTCCGGTCAGGGCGCCTGCAAACATGAATATGATGGGAAATACGTATAGAAAAAAGGTCGCTTTTAAAAGAGAAGTGGTTTCAAAATTAAGGACGACCCGGTCTCCGACCTGAGCCTGCACCTCGTTGATGGCTTCAACCTCCATGTCATTTCCGCCGCCCATGACATTGCATGACGTTCTTGAAGCGCACCCCTCGCAGGATTCAGACTTTTTGGTCTTTACCATTGCCGTATACGCATCAAGCCCTATGACAATACCCTCTTCTGTTGCCAAAATATTCCTTTTTACTGAATCCGTTCAAATTCGGAAATAGACATTGTCTCCGGCGGCCTGATCCCTTCCGGTGGTCTCTCTTTCGGGATCTGTATGTCCTGGGAAGCCTCGAGCGTTATCACCTGCGTGTCCTCGTGCCTGTAGCAGATCAGTCCGCATTGGAGACATCTCTCTGCCTCCGCTCTTGCCATTTCTTCTGTGAATCCAAGTTCAAGTTCTTTATCTGAAGTGTCGTCGGCCTGTTTGATGACAGGCATAATCTGGCTTGTGCTGGCCTCAACATTTTCAACATGGTCTACATTTTGAATCTTTGAATCCAATGTGAGCGCCTGATCGGGAAGTGCAATGTCAAGACCGTACATGAACTGGTGAATAGAAGTTGCCCCCCGCCGGCCGGCGGCAATGGCCTTTATGGCCGCACTCATGTCGGTCAACGGATCCCCTTTTGCCAGAAGACCGACTTGATCGCCGAAATCAGGCTGTTTGTACGGGAGCATCCCTTCCCAGATGTGCCGGCCATTCACCGGCATCCCGGCGGCCGCTTTGTTTTCAGACACCTCTGTTTCTTTTGTATCTTCGGCCCCTGGTTTTACAAAAACCATTTCAGGAAAGCGTCCGGCAGCGAGAATCAAGGTTTGAGCGGGAAGCCTTTTTTTTGTCAGGTCGGTGAAATCTGTATATTCAATCTCCGTCAGCCGGTTTTCTTCACCTGCAAGCCGGGTGATCCCTGCGCCAAATATAACGGTTGCGCCGGCCTCCTGAATTTCTGCAGCATCTGCATTGATGTCATCATCGGTTTCCTGGAACAGGACATGGATTGTTTTTGCACCCAGTTCCCTGCAGATCTGCACCGCCTTAATGGTATGACGCCCCCCGCCGGCGATAACTGCGTCAGACCCCATGGCGATTTGGCGCCTTTCTTCAGATCCAGGCTGGAGAAGGTCGATGAGCAAAAGTGTCCCGGGGATGGGGGATTCGATTTCTGATCCAGTCCCGCGGACAAGCCTGCTGTCCCATCCACCGGAAGCAATAAAAACAGCCTCATGGCCGTCGGCAAAAAGAGAGTCGAGCGTAAAATCTTTTCCAAAAACCTTTTCGGTTTTTGTCCTGACCCCCATTTCACGCACACCATCAATATCCCAGTCCAATATTTCCATGGGAAGTCTGTTCCTTGCAATGGCGGTTCTCAAGAGCCCGCCCAACGCTGCCGTGGCTTCAAATACGGTGGGTGTATGGCCCAGGCGTGCCAGGAAAAATGCCGTGGACAACCCTTCGATACCGCCGCCGACAATTGCGATGCTGCGATTGGTCTCAGGCGCCTTGAACGGCAGGATCCGTTTTCCATTTTCCTTTTCAAAATCAGCGCAAAACCGTTTTAGTGCATTAATGGCCACCGGTTCGTCGACATATATTCGTCGACAGTCGGTTTCACACGGGCGAGGACAGATCCTTCCGATCACCGTGGGGAACGGGTTTCGTTCTTTGATCACCTGAACCGCCCTGTGGTAATCACCAACAGAGATTTGATGAATATACTCTCTAATGTCAATGCCCGCCGGACAATTTCGTTGACAGGGTGTTGTGCAGTCTTCGGTGGTGTACTCCTTTATGATTCGCCTCGTTACGGAGGATAGTGTGATAATATGTTTGGGGCAGGCACGTTCGCAGGCACCGCATCCCGTGCACCGCTCTTCATCAACCACCGGGAGATTGTTTTTACCCATTTTTATGGCGTCAAACGGGCAGACAGCTGCGCAGGTTCCCAGTCCCAGGCATCCGATATTGCACACTTTCATCCCCCCGCTAAGGAGTGCGGCAGCCCTGCAATCGCCAATGCCGCTGTAAAGATACTTCAGGTCAGAATCCTCTAATCCGTAGGTACATCCGGGAAGGGCAATGTCGGGTTCCTTGGCTTCAACCGTCACACCGAGAATTCCGGCAATAATATCTGCCAGCTCGGCACTTCCGGCCACACAGGAATTGGGGGCTGCTTTGCCCGCAACGATTGCCTCGGCATTGGCTGCGCAACCGGGCAGCCCGCAGCCGCCGCAATTGGCACCTGGAAGTGCATCATCCACGGCAAGTATTTGCGGGTCAACGTAGACATAAAATACTTTTGATGCAACAGCCAGGCCGATACCGATAATAACGCCAAGCCCTCCCATCATTATAAATGCCTCTATCATAAAATCACTCCTTGTTCAGGATAATTGCCTGCCAGCTGAACCCGGACACTGAATAATAGCCGTTTGCCCTGTGACCGGTCACCCATGAGGGTCATTTTTTCAAATAATCGACCGCTTACATTTTCACACTAACGGGGAATTGTCAATGATCGGCCCTTTTTTTTCACTGAGACCCCACATTGAAAAAAATGAACGTCCAACGCCCCATTATAAAACGTCATAAATATCTTCTGCAGAGATTTTCCCTTCCCGCAGTATTTTGGGCGGATTAATTGTCACATCGACGATTGTTGAAACGGTTCCACCCCTGAGGGGACCGGCGTCGAGGACAAGGGCCAGGGATTGTATTATTTTCGCATTAAAATCAGATAGCTGTGAATATCCTTTTTCCCCTGAAAAATTGGCACTTGTACCGGTGATTGGATTTTCCACTGCCCCTGAAAGGGCTTGGGCGACCTTGTGGGCCGGCATCCGGATGCCGATTTTGCCGGTTCCAGCGGTCAGGTCGGCAGGGACCTGCTTTCGGGCATTAAATACCAGTGTGACATTGCCGGGCCAGAATTTGTTCATAACAGGGATTGCACAGGCCGGAATCGATGTGACCAGCGGTTCCAAAGATGCGCTGTCTTTAATCAAAACCAGGATGGGTTTGCTTCGGGGGCGCCCTTTAATGTCAAATATGCGCCGGACTGCAGCAGGGTTAAGCGCATCCACTCCCAGGCCGTAAAGACAAGTGGTTGGAAATGAGACGATGTCTCCTCTTTCCACTGCATCCGCAGCGTCTTTTATGAATTCAGGCTCTGGCGCATCCGGGTTTATGGTGACTATTCTACATTCTGTTTTCAATCTTTTTTGCTTTCAGTTCAACCTGTCGGGCCATGTCGGATTTAAAGTCTTCCAGCATCTTTGAAAGTGCCGTATCTGAAACAGCCAGTATCTGAGCGGCCAGTATCCCGGCATTCCTGGCCCCTGTTTTACCGATCGCCACGGTTGCAACCGGTATTCCCGGCGGCATTTGAACCGTTGAAAGAAGGGAATC
>JAUXCK010000271.1 GCA_030618925.1 Desulfobacteraceae bacterium | reverse complement strand
GCCCGTATAGCTCGGAAAGCTGAAAAGTGTCTCCGCGTTTCTCAAACAGCGGCTTGTAAAGAAGGGCTGTCTCATGAATATCCTCCGGACAAACGTCAGAGGATATAAAATCTTCCGGGGGACTGACGGTATCCTCCTCCGGCATGGCTTTTTGTTTTGAGCCTTTTTTTCTTTTTTCCAGGAGGTCTATTATCTTTTTTAACTGGGAAATTGCCAGAGATAAAATGACAAGGCCTGAAAAAACGATTGTTATACCTAAGACAGCCATTGACCATCCATTATTTGCGCTTATTGCCTCCAAACCAGTCAATTGATGCCTCCTTTGTCTGTGATAAAAGTTTTTCATCCGAATAATCCCGAATGACAGCATTGCAAATCAAACCATAATCCATAAAATTTCATAGTAGTCAAGAGAAAACAATTATGATCAGGGTAAAAGTGTGTTTTTTGGTGGACAAAGTGATAAATAAAGGCTATTCAATAATCAATCTGACGTACTGAAAAAACGGTTCATTCATATAAAGCAAAATGCGAGTTTTATGGGTTAAGGCCGGAACAACATGGCAAGGATTATCATTGTAACCAGCGGAAAGGGGGGGGTCGGGAAAACGAATATCAGTGTTAATCTGGCCGCCCGGCCGCATAGGCCTTCAGATGGAAGCGCAATATCAGAAACAGGTCGTTCCGGCAACGCCCGGAACACTCCTGAGGGGATATTTGAGACATCTGATGATCCTGTCACGAAACCCCTTGGCAGTCTGCATGCCACTATAAAAGGCCGCGCCAATTTGCCCTGTATGCCCCAAACACTGGCCAGGCTTCTTCATGCCTGCGGCGATGATCATACGACACCAAGAGAACTGGCACGAATATCATCCAGTGATCCCTCCCTCAGCGCTAAAATAATTCAGATGGTTAATTCTGCCCCCGCCGGATTTTTGGGGAAAATGAAAAGCCTTGAAAATGGCATCGTGGTTCTGGGGAAGGACGCCATCAGGAATATTGCCATAACGGCATCAGTCCTGCAGACGAATCCCGGAATGGGCCGGGATGCATTGGTGCGATTGAACAGGTTTTGGCACCATTCTTTTTTGTGTGCTTCCATTGCACGGCGGATTGCGGTTGAGATTTCCTATACCCTGCCTGAAGAAGCCTTTTTGTCCGGTCTGTTACACGATATCGGAAAGTTGATGCTGTGGGTAAGTTTCCCATCCGATGACACGGAATTCTTGCCACGCCACAGGAAACGGTCAAATCACCTGCTTGAACAGGAGAAAGCACTTTTTGGGGGAACCCACAGCGAGCTGGGCGCCTGGTATATCCGGCAGCCGCCGCATCAATCGATCATGGCGGATGCTGTATTATATCATCATGACGGGATCGACAGGGTTGCAGATGCGTTTCCGCTTGTCAAGGTCGTATATGCTGCAAACGCATTGTCCCGGGAGCGATCCGAAGATCTAAAAATCGGATTAGAGATCGCAGATACATTTTTCGGGTTCAGCCCTTTGCGAACGGAAGAGATAGTATCCAGGGCAAGAGAAGAAACATTCCAAGAAGCCAGGGAACTGAATATTGCGATAGAACCTGCTGATCCGGTTCATGAAGGGGCCGCCACAGCGGTTGAGGCAGGAAAAGATTATCAGGAAGAGCTTAAATCTGAAATAAGAGGGATTTCTCTTCTTCAAGGCACCCTGCAGCATTTGTTAAAAGCAGACAGCAGGCGATCAATACTCAGGATCGCGGCTCAGGGCCTGCAGGCACTGTTCAATTTTAAAAAGGTGTTTTTCTTTTCATATGATCAAAAAAATGACCGGTTGATTGGCACGTCTCCCGGGGAAGACCCTCTTATGAAGGCGGTCAGTGATCTGGAAATTTCATTCAGGGATCAAAAGGGGTTAATTGCCAGATCGCTTCTGGAAAGGACCGCCATCAGTTCTTTCAGCCCTTCGGCAACGGGTGCCGGAACCCTTGCCGACGACCAGGTTATCAATTTTCTGGGTGAAGATGGAATATTGTGCGTTCCAATGGTTGCACAAGGCGATCGTGTCGGCGTTATTGTTATCGGGCTCAGCAGGGACCGTCACAAAATTTTGGCAGGGCTGGTAAAGACATTGACCCTTTTTGCCGGACATATCGCGGTGTGCCTTTATATGGAAAATATCAGGGAAGAGAAAATCAGAACAGCACATGCGGATTTTTTAGAAACCTCGGAAATGATGGCCCGAAGGGTCACCCATGAAGTGGCCAACCCTCTAAGTATTATAAAGAACTACATAAAAATTTTAGAGCTGAAGTTCCAGGAAAAGGCATTTGATACAGAAGAGTTGAGAATAATTAATGAAGAGATCGAACGGATTCTTCATATTGTCAATCAATACTCCGGGTTTTACCGGGCCGGTAAAACAGCCCGTGAGTTTGTCGACATTAATTGGCTTTTGTCAGATCTTTTAAAAATCATGACGCATTCTATTTTGCAGCCTTCCCGGATCAAGGTGCATTTTAACCCTGATTTCTCCCTGCCCTTGATTGTCTCTGATAAAAATAGTCTGAAACATGTGTTTATTAATCTCATCAAGAACGCAGCCGAAGCCATGACGGATGGAGGGAACCTTTATCTCGAAGCAAAGCTGGCCGGTTGTCCTGATATAAAATGTGTTGCAGGCGCAACAGAACCACAGGGCAATGTCGAAATTACCCTCATGGATGATGGGCCGGGCATTCCTGAAAATATAAAAATGCGTCTTTTTGAGCCATTTAATACGTCAAAGGGAAATGGGCATTCCGGACTGGGGCTATCGATTGCGTACAATATTATCAGTGAACTGAACGGGAGCATGACCTGGAAAAACAGCTGGGGGAAAGGAACACAATTTGACATCACACTGCCGCTGGGTCATATTGAAAAAAAAATCTAACCAAAGCCAGGAGAGGAATCATGGCCTATAGCACGATTAAATTTAAAAAAGAGGGTCAAATCGGGATCATTCAGCTCAATCGGCCGGAACGAATGAATGCCGTGATAGAAGAGATGTATATAGACATTCAGATGGTTTTGAACGACGCCCGGCAGGACGGCGACATTCGCGTTCTTATTCTTACCGGATCGGTGCTTAAAAAAGGGGATACTGAAAAACAGGCATTCTGCGCGGGCGCTGATCTCAAAAAGCACGCCGGGGGTGAGCGAACCCATCAGCAGAAGAGGGCGTATATTAAGCTGGCCCATGACACCACCGGGATGCTGTATGCATTTCCAAAGCCGGTGATCGCAGCAGTCAACGGTCCTGCCCGGGGCGCCGGAGCGGAAATGGCCCTGAGCTGTGATTTTATATTCATGGCAAATGAGGCGACAATTGGTTTTCCGGAAACCGGGCTGGGTACTTTTGTGGGGGGGGGTGTGACAGCCCATCTGCCCAGAATCGTAGGTCAGACAAGAGCAAAAGAACTTGTATATACGGGAAAAATTATTGATGGCAAGACAGCCGAAGGATTGGGGCTTGCGTTGAAAACATTTCCAGTCAAGACCCTTTTGGATGAGACAAAAGCATTTGCTGAAGTGCTGGCCATGAAAGCACCCATGTCAATTGAACTGGCAAAGAAGCGCCTTCAGGACTCAACCGCATTGGATATGGAGACAGTTCTTCTCCTTGAAACCGATGGGATCCTGAGCTGTATGGATACCGAAGACTGGCATGAGGGGATACAGGCCTATAACGAGAAGCGGAAACCGGTTTTCAGAGGGAGGTAGGGTATGGGACTCGACAGAATTTTTAATGCAGATTCTGTAGCGGTTATTGGGGCATCCAGAGATGATAAGAAGAGGGGATTTCAGGCGATTAAAACCCTCCAGGAAGATAAGTATGAAGGGAAGATTTATCCTGTTAACCCAAGAGAGAATAGCATCCTCGGGTTGAGGTGCTACAATAGTATTCAGGAAATAGAAGGCCCTGTTGATCTGGCATTGATTACCACGCCCTCTGCAACAATTCCTGGTGTTCTTGAAGATTGCGGCAAGAAGGGTGTTGCCGGTGCTGTCATCATTGCCGGGGGATTTGGCGAATCGGGCAGTAAGGGGAAAGCACTGGAAAATGAAATTATCAAAATTGCAAAAAAAAATAAGGTCCGCATTATCGGCCCGAATACGTCCGGTATGATCAACCTGAAAAAAGGGTTGAATCTTGTCGGCCTGAAGAACGTACCCAGGGGGGATATCGCCCTGCTGACCCAGAGCGGGAATATTGCATTGAACCTGATTACCGAAGCCATGCTGAAAAGCCAGAAGGGTTTTTCCTATTATGTGGGTGTGGGAAATGAGGCAGATATAAGGTTCCATGAATATCTGGAATTTTTCAGTCAGGATCCGGAAACAAAGGCGATTCTCATGTATGTGGAAGGGATGCGCAATGGCAGGCGGTTTCTTCAGGAGGCCTATAAAACAACCCGGAAGAAACCGATTATCCTCTTGAAAAGCGGTCGCTCGGCAACCGGAATGAAATCTGCCGGATCCCATACCGGCGCACTTGCCGGCATTTCAGAGGTGGCAAAAACAGCCTTTTATCGCGCAGGCATTCTTATGATTGAAAATTCAGATGAACTTTTCCCGGTTGCGGAAACGGTCTCGAGTCTTCCACCCAACCAAAATAACCGAATAGCGATTCTGGCGGACGGCGGCGGGCATGCCACCATTGCAGCAGACCTCCTTACCGATTACGGTATAGAGATACCCAGGCTGGATAAAAAAACCCAGGCACAATTGATGG
>JAUXCK010000368.1 GCA_030618925.1 Desulfobacteraceae bacterium | reverse complement strand
CCTGGGGCATGACGGTGACTTCTTCCGGAAGACCGGTTCGCTCTTGAACCGCTTCAAGAAATTTTTTGTAATAGGTGGCCTCCTTGCGCGTATTGTAGAGGCCGCCGCCGCTGATCTTCAGTTCCTTCAGGTCCACATCCTGGCGGGCGATCTCCAGAGCCTCTGCCAGTATTTTAGGATCAGGGATTGGTTTAATGAGTTTTTCCTTTACGCCGATCTCTACGCCAAGTGAGAACAGGCAGTACTTGCATGCCTCATCCTTTTTGATATAGGCGCATAAATCCAGAACGCTGACACAAAGACAGGAGGGGCCCCGCTGGGTCACAAGATAGGCACACTCCTGCCCATCCACGGTCTTTTTGTCAGCATAGCTCGATCGCCTGGTAAATGTCACTTCCCCGAAATTGTCACTGCCGCAGAAAAGGTGATATCGGCCTTCCCCGTTTTCCTTTATCTCATAGGGGCTGTCGTCCTGCTGCCGGATATCAACCGTTGTATCATCGGACATGAAATGAAATTTTTCAGGCGGCAGGTCGGTCATTTTTAAAAGCATTTTTTGAAGCTTTGTGACAACCCCGGTTTGGTTGGATTTGGCGCCGGCCTTTAGAAGATCCTCGGTGGGTTTCACTCCGCGTCTCGAAATATCTGCCTTTAAAATGATGTGTTGAGGCGTGTCTGAAAACTGGTGCAAAAGCTTATGAAGATACTGCATGGGCCTATTTCCTCTATATCAATACGTCAAACCAGGCAGCCTGATTTGTCAGTGGATTTGCCGGAAAGGGGTGGAACTGAATTGCTGCGCCACTCATGGACATATTTTTTAGTGAAACGATCAAGAATCTCTACTATGGTTTTCAGGGGTTGTCAAGAATAGTCAGGTTCGCCGGTATAAAGATGAGACATGGGGTTAAGGTGTTTGACCGCCTGCGGATCGCACCATCCATGCGCCTCCGGCAATCAGAATCGCACCCGGCAGCAAACCCGCACTCATGGATTCCTTGAAAATGAGGCTGATCAAGATTGATGAGCCAATGGGAATAAAATAGGCCAGGGAAGCGATCAGGCGTATAGACCCCCGCTTGACACCAATCTCCCACCAGTAATACGCCAGTCCAACAGGACCGACCGCTCCAAACAATACCCAGAACAACATGGTCCCCGTCAACGGGGGAAGGCTCTGCCATTGGCCCTTGAAAGCAGCGATGGTGCCGGCCAATACACTGCAGATAAAAAAGTGAAATACAGTACCGCCCTTTTCTTCAGGTATCTGCCACCGCCTTAACAACACGCAGTACATGGCCCAAAGGAAACCCCCTCCCAGGGATAAGGCATGCGGCAGAAAGCTTGACGGCAGTTGATAAAAAGGATCAATCCCGCGTGACATGACGACACCCAGAAAGCCCAGGGCCACGGCAGAGATAACCAGAAATGGTTTGGGTCTGTCCCCGAGCAATATGATGCTGAAAACAACCATCCAGATCGGCCACAGATAATTTAGAAGATTTATCAGCCCGATATCTGAGGGCGCTGCCATGCCAAATGCAGCAGCAAGCATCACGGTGTAGAGTGCAACGCCAAAGAATCCTGCAACCATTACCCGGGAAGGAAGTCTGAAGATGTCCGAAAGTCGACGGCAATGCAGGTACTGCAACAGCCCTGCGGTTAAAGCCCCGCCGCCTGTTATGAATGTTAAATACACCATGGTCCCCATTGCCTCTGAGCCTTTTCGAAAACATATACCGCTCCAGCACCAGAGGAGGATCGATCCAATGGCTCCCAGGGTCGCTCCCACCCCTGTCCGGGTTTTTATTGTTAATGATTTAGAGGGCATTTTAAAAGGATGTCTCATTTGTCCAATGGGTCTATCGTCATGATCCTGACCCCTTTGCAGGACACAAAATCAAAGATCAGGGAAGTTGTCAATCATTTCACGTTTAAGGTGATGTCGTTGACAAACTGACTGGCGTATGTTAACAAGCTGTAAATATTGTATCTTTTCAACCACTTTTTTATAGCGTTCGATCCGCGGTCCATGTGCCCCTGGGGTGAAAAATCTTAAATTTGGACAATAGGTGAATGGTGTCATCGACTTCTTTAGACTTCTGGAAAGCAAAATTATCCGCAAATTATGGTCTGGTGGAAAATGAGGTTCGGAAGTATTTCAAGACGGATCCGGAAAATGCGGAAGAAGCACTGTCCGATGTGTTTGAGAGACTCGTCGAAGACGATATGAGACGTCTTCGGCTTTACGATCCAGGCCGGGGCGCAAAATTTGAAACCTACCTGTCTCTTCTGGTTCAGCGCCTTATCAGCAAGTTTCTCAGCCGGAAACGAAAACGGCTGCGGTTCCCAAAATGGCTTGAGCGTCAAAATAATTCCCTCTGGTTCCTTGTGTATCAACTGCTCTGCTGGGAGCTGAAATCTGAAACCGACGTCGTTGAATACCTGAGAACCTCTGCACCCGGCGGCAGAAGTGTATCGACCGCCTGGGAGGCGATTCGCATCATCCGGGAAAGATTTCCAAATTGTGGAAAACCGCCGGAAAAGGAGATTTCCACAGACAGGGAGGATGGGTTTACCAGGGATGTGTTCAACTCCGAGTCTGCCTTTCACAATCTGTCTCCTGAAGAGCAGGTGGCGCTGAGACAGCGAATCGTCATCTCACAAACAGTTTTATCCGCTTCAGAATATGATTTGTCTTCTGATTCAGTATACAGGGAGATGGGTGAGGTGAGGGAAAAATTGGATCGAAAATTTCGGTTAACGCCTCAAAAAAGTCTTTTTCTAAAGCTGATCTACCAGGATGGAATGAGGGTGAGTGAGGCCGGCAGGGAGATCGGATGGAATGCAAATCAGGCAGCCGGTCATCACCGGCGCCTTATGGAACAATTGAGGGATATTTTAGGGGATGATTTTCTGGTTTGAATTGGATGATCATTGCCCTTCTGTTTTGTGTCGTCGTTTCGGCAGGCAATATAACAGATTCACCACAAATTCGAATTATTTAGACAAAAACGGTCAACTTGTCAGTCTATAAAGTCGGATCGTAGCCATGTCGT
>JAUXCK010000050.1 GCA_030618925.1 Desulfobacteraceae bacterium | reverse complement strand
TGGGTGTCTACAATAGCTTTGACTCAATGTTCTTAATGCTTTTTAAAACTATCGCCATCTTTTTTATGCAACGTTAGGGTAAACACAAGGAGAGTAATATGGCCGATGACCTCAAACAAATGTACAAAACAATAATGGATGACCATTTCCCGCCGGAAATGGAAATAAGTTTTATTGATAAGGGTCATCGCCAGACCCTTTTTTATGAAAAAGTCGTCTGGACGATTGATGAGGTTCGAAAAGGGTTGAGATATGGTGAAAATCCGGGTCAGGAAGCGGCCTTATACCGGTTGAGAAACGGCAATTTGGTCCTGGGGGAGATTCAAACCATTCAGCCCGGTCAATATCTTGCATCAGACATTGAATTGTTGCAATCCGGCAAACATCCAGGGAAAACGAATTTGACTGATACGGATAACGCTTTGAATATTTTGAGGTATTTTAAAGAGACCCCCACGGCAGTCATTGTCAAACATAATAATCCATGTGGTGTGGCCAGGGCTGAACGTCTTGAAGATGCCTATCTGAAGGCATATATGGCGGATCGGGTGGCGGCCTTTGGCGGATGCATCGCCCTTAATCGCCCGGTGGACACGAATACCGCCGAAGCGATTTCATCTCAATATGCTGAAGTCGTGGTCGCGCCTGATTTTGAAGAGGGGGTTATGGGAATATTTGCAAAGAAAAAAAATCTCAGGGTCATTCAAATAGGGAATGTCGAAAAACTGCATGAGTTCATCGGCAAACGGTGCGTGGAGTTTAAGAATTTGATTGACGGAGGGATCATTGCCCAGTGGTCATTTGTCCCGACTGCGAGGAAAAAGGAAGATCTTAAACTCGCTGAATGTGAATACAGGGACCGACGGTATACCATAGGTCGGACGCCCACCAAAGAGGAGTATGATGATATGATTTTTGGCTGGCTTGTTGAATCCGGAATCACTTCAAATTCAGTCATTTATATCAAGGATAATGTGACTGTTGGTATCGGAACGGGTGAGCAGGATCGGGTGGGAGTGGCTGAAATTGCAAGAGACAAGGCCTATCGAAAGCTTTCGGATCGGTATTGTTTTGAAACTTATGGTACCGGTTATAACGATCTTGAGGAACATGACAAAAGGAAGGACATCGAAGAAAAAGTCACCCGTGAAAAGGGGGGACTCATTGGCGCGTGCATGGTCAGTGATGCATTCTTTCCTTTCAGGGATGGTGTGGATGTGGGACTCAGGGAAGGGATTACATCGGTCATACAGCCGGGGGGGTCTTTGAACGATTACCAGTCTATCGAGGCGTGCAATGATGTGAATGCCACAATGGTTTTTACGGGTCAGAGGAGTTTTAAGCATTAGCAACGACAGGGTTCACCAGGATTCTTTGCCGGGAAAATCAGATGCCGGTGCCATGCCGGCAGAAAATTTGATGCAGACACAAAAAAATAGCGTGCTCAACTCGCTATTTTATGATATTATAGTAACCTGAAATGACAGCATACGGATTTCCAGCCTGAATTAACAATTTCAAACGAAAAATTCAAAAAATTATCAAAGGGAATCGGGCTCTTTGGACAGTGGCCCGGTTTCCACTTCAACCTTTATCTTAATGATGACAATGCAAAATCAAGAGAACGTCCTTTTTGTGGATGATGAAGAAAGCATCCTCGAATTAGCGGTGAATTATTTCGAACAAAAAGGGTATTCGGTGCACACTGCGGCAAATGGTGTTGAGGCAATTGATATTCTGGAGACAGAAACAATTGACTGCTGTTTTACGGACATCAACATGCCTGAAATGGACGGCTTGATGCTGGCCGAACACATACACAAACTGGATAACACGCTGCCGGTGATTGTCATGACCGGATATCCGTCTCTTGAAAATACCCTAAAGACCTTAAAAAATGGTGTGGTTGATTTTTTAATTAAGCCGATCAATTTGAACCAGATGGAAATCTGTGTTCGCAGGGTGCTCAATGAACGAAAACTTTTTGTGGAAAATATGCTGCTCAAAAAGGAGATGGAAAGTAAAGCACGCCTTGAGAAGCTTAATCAGGAGCTTGTGTACAAACTGGAGGATCTTCACATCCTGAACAAAATAATGAGTGATATTTCAACCATTAGCAGAAGTTCGGATATTTTCAGGCGGCTGGTTGAAATGTCTATTGAATTGACACCTTCGGATGAATCAAAATTTTATGTGATTAATGAGGTTCAAGGTCAGCCATTTGAGGTTGCCGAAGCGTTGTCAAATCAATACAAAATGGATTCGGGATATTGTCTGAAAAAAGGAAGCGCTCAAAAGGAAGAAGGGGCTGAGCCACTTATCCTGGAAATTGTTAGAGATGAAATTCCTCTCCTGATGACTGAAAATAACGGGGCCCGGGGACTTCCTTCCGAGAATTTATCCTTCATGATTGTCCCATTGAAGATACAGGAGAAAGTGTTTGGCGTTTTGACGGCTTCAGTGAAAATAGGAGATAAACGATTTACAGACAAGGAATTATATTATCTTTCCTTCATGACGCAGAAGGTTGCCTCAACGATTGAAAATCTTGCCCTGTATGAACATATCAACCAGGGGTTAATGACAACCCTGAGAGCACTTGTAAAGGCCATAGAAGCGAGAGACCCGTACACAAAGCAACATTCTAACCGGGTAACCGAGATTGCAGTGTTAATGGGTAAAGCCGTCGGCTGCAGTGACGAAGAAATCGATATTTTGAATATTTCAGGGCCGCTGCATGATATCGGAAAGATAGGTATTCGTGATGATATTCTTTTAAAACCCGGTCGGCTGACGCATGAAGAGTTTGAGAAAATTAAAGAGCATCCAGATATTGGTGCAGATATTATTGGGCAGCTCGGCATGTGGGATGAGCATCAAAAAATTATACGTCACCACCATGAACGGTTTGATGGCAATGGATATCCGGCCGGACTCAGGGGAGATGAAATTCCCTTTCTTGCCCGAATCGTCACCGTCGCCGATGCCTATGATGCCATGGCGTCTGACCGGGCCTACAGAAAAAAAATGGGCAAAGATCGAATTCTGAAAATTATCAGGGAATGCAGCGGTTCACAATTTGATCCTCAGCTGGTCGATGTATTCAACAGGCTTTTCCAGGCCGGGCATATCTAAAAGCAATTTCAAAACAAGGGAAGAAAGTGCCGCATTCAGCAGATAAGGAAAGACGCCGGAAGCTGAGGGTTGATTTTAAAACTCAAATTGTTTTGAAAATTGAACAATCAGAGATTCGTGTCACAGGAAGTTCTAAAGATTTGAGTCTTACAGGAATATTCATCAATACAAAAGAACGGGTCCGGGAAGGAATAGAATGCCAGGTCAAGGCAACGCTTATGGGAATGACCCAACCGCTTGATCTGAGAATGAGAGGGACAATTATACGAAGTGACGATTCCGGCCTGGCAATTGTTTTTGATTCGATGGACCTGGAGACATACACCCATCTTAAGAATATTATCAGGTATAACACAGACACACCTGATGATGTTCACTAGACGGAATTATGGAAGGACACTATCTAAGAAAAAGGGGGTGAGAATGTTCGCTCCCTTTTTTTGTTTTGACAATCTGCTACTTCTCCTGCCGACGTTTGGAAGGAAGTCAAAACCGGAGATGCGTGTCCAAAGAATTTTACATAATCTATTTTGACAAACCAGAATTTTTCCTGTAATGTGAACAGGTACAATAGTGTAATCATTCGAGTTTTGAATCCGACATCTTACGTCCATGATATAGATATTTTGCTTGTGTTGTGCCTTCTTATTTATTTGCACCAAAAGAGGACCCATGGCTTTTTTTATAAATACGATTTTAGGTGTATTTTCGAGTGATATGGCCATTGATCTGGGTACGGCCAATACGCTCATCTACGTCAAAGGGAGGGGGATTGTATTAAGTGAACCTTCAGTCGTTGCGGTGCGTACGGAGGAGGGCCATAGAAGCAATGTGCTGGCTGTAGGGGCGGAAGCCAAAAACATGCTGGGAAGGACCCCGGGGAATATTGTCGCCATCCGTCCCATGCGGGATGGTGTTATCGCGGATTTTGATATCACAGAGGCCATGCTTAAATATTTTATCCAAAAAGTGCACAAACGGCGGGCATTTGCCAGGCCCAGGATCATCGTTGCCGTACCGTCAGGCATTACCCAGGTTGAAAAGCGCGCTGTTATTGAGTCAGCGGAATCGGCAGGTGCCAGGGAAGTGTTCCTTCTCGAGGAGCCAATGGCCGCAGCCATCGGTGCCGGTCTTCCGGTGACTGAGCCGACCTGCAACATGATTGTCGATATCGGCGGCGGTACGACTGAGGTTGCCGTCATCTCACTTGCCGGCATTGTTTACAGCAAATCGATCCGGGTGGCCGGCAATAAAATGGACACCGCCATTATGCAGTATATTAAAAAACAATATAATTTGCTCATTGGGGAGCGGACAGCTGAAATTATCAAGACCACTATCGGGAATGCGTATCCAGATACTGAGTACCTTGAAACCGTTGAGGTAAAAGGCAGAGATCTTGTCACTGGAATTCCCAAGATTCTTACCATAGATTCAGAAGAGATCCGGGTGGCGATTTCAGAACAAATTGATGCGATTGTTGAAACCGTAAAAGATGCCCTGGAACAGACACCCCCGGAGTTGTCCGCAGATATCGTCGACACGGGTATTATTTTAACAGGTGGCGGTGCATTGCTGAAAAATTTGGATCAGGTGTTGAGAGAGGAGACCGGGCTTCCCATTACCATTACTGAGAATCCATTGGAAACTGTGGCGCTTGGATCGGGTATGGTCCTTGATAACATTGAATTTTTGAGAGAGGTGCGGATCAGGTGAAAAGAAAAGCGGGATCTTCGATGGGCAGGCGTATGGACAATAAAAACAGAACCCCGGGTTGCGGCAAGTAACCCCCAGGTTGAAAGCTGAGTTATCGGAAGGGGATAGACCGTTCGGGGGCGGTGAGAATGAACCGGAGAGCAAGTTCATCAGGATTGAAACCCACATTAATCCGATGTTTTTTCCTCTCCGGTATTGTTTTGATCCTCTTCAGCGCCTTGTTCAATTTCGGATTCAATTTCGGATTCAACTTCGGGTTCAACTCCGGGTTCAATTCTGGCATTGTAGGCATCCACCTCATTATCAAAAGCAATCTGTTTTGTCTGGAAGTCACTTATCTCTTTATTTAATGCGATTCTTTCTTTTTCAAGCATCACCCTCTCCGAGCGGGGGACACTTTTTTTTATTTCATTTTCAAGTCGGTTTTTTTCTTTTTGAAGGCTCTCCAGCTCCCCGTCTATTTCTCTTTTTTGGCTGGAAAGAATTTGGTACTGATCATCGAGGCTCAGTGTTGGGTCTACAGGGTCAATTTTTTTGACAAGGTCAGTTTCCGTGGCAGGATGGGTCTGTTTCATATCCGGGTCAGCAAGGTCCTCATCAGTGACCTCGCCACCTTCCTCATCTTCCACTACTTCCCCGGTGTCATCTATTTTATCAAATTCTTCGGGTTTATCAAATTCTTCGGGCTCCTCAAATTCTTCGGGCTCCTCAAATGCTTCAGCTTCTTCATCTTCTGCGAATTCGTCGGGTTCTGCCCCCTCATCGAACTCCCCGGCCTCCTTGCTCATCAGCAATGTCCCGATGTCGTCAGCAGGTCCATGGGTCCTGTCGGCCACATTTGAATTGGGGTCGTTTCTTTCCTGAATCGGATTGTTCCCAACTCTCTTGCGTCTCTGTTTTTTAGTTTCGGTTGCACGGGCGTTGAAATCGCGTACCTGGATATTAAATGTCTTGAGCTTGTCCTTATATAGTTGAGACTCCCGGGTAAATTCATTGATTTTTTTGTTATACGCCAAAATGTTTTTCTCGCCTTGCACGCCTTCTCTTTCCTTGTCCAACAGCGCTTGTTTGTTTTTCAACCCCTCGTATTCCAAATTGAGTTGCGCCCTTTTCTGATTAAGGCGCACATTTTCTTTATTGAGTTTGTCCAGGGCGTCATCTATTGGCGGATGGACTGCCGGCTCTTTTTTATCCAGGATCGGCTGGTCGGCGCCCGGCGGTTTTTGAGTTGAATCAGGTAAAATTCTGTTTCCACTGACCCCCTGAATATTTTTTCTTTTATACTGTGGAATGTTTGTGATGTCATCGGTGTAATGAACATTACCGTTTTCATCGACAAACTTGTAATGTCCGGCAAACGCCGGCAGGGTGAACAGAATAAGGGTTGCGAACACTAAGCAAAGGGCATGTTTCATGGATAACGCCTCCTTCAGGCACCTGCCTCATTTTAATCGTGTTGGATTGAGCCTGTCAGGTGTCAATGAGGTAAGAGTTTGTTTTTAATGAATTATGGAATTTTATGAATGCGTTATTTTTTGAGAAAAGGGTCATAGACGACTCATCATTCACGATCCTTTTTATTTTACGCGAAATGGGCGGTAAAAACAAGAGTTTAATTGTATAAGGGCGTCATTAAAACCATTGGTCAGTGCCTATACCAATCTTAATCTTGATTACTCAAGTTCGCATCCCTTGGTGAACACAACTAGTTGTGTGGCAAGAATGACAGTGTAACAGCTGTTTTCCCCGATTCCTGCCAAGGGCTCAAATCAGGAGGATTAAAATTGTGTTTACAATGCCGGGCGCCACGTGGTATCAAAAATAGCCAGGCAGAACGGATTATTGATCGATACCTATTTATTATCTGGTGTATCATCCGGAATTTGCAGGACATGGAGGTAAGGACGCACTCATGGCTCAGAATCATAGACGTGACGAGAAATTTGATAAGGTAATGGTTCTGGACAGTGATATTGAAGCGCATTTGGTCATGTCTATCCTGGATGAACAGAATATTCCGTATCGGGTAAGGTCCTTTCATGACACCGCCTATGATGGATTATTTCAGGTGCAAAAAGGCTGGGGTGAGGTCAGTGCGCCAGTATCCAGGAAAGACCAGATCCGTGAAATTGTGGAGGATCTCAGATCGAAAAATATGGGCGAGGATGTTTTCGATTGACAACCCCTCCTCTTTTAGACAGAATTCGCTTTTTAAAAAGTAAGTTGTCCGGTATTCTGAGAAAATGGGCATTGCATATGTCCTTGCGAGTGTAAAATGCAGAGAGAGTCTTTAATATGAATTCTGTAGACCTTGACAAACTGTTTAACCCGAGAAATATCGCCCTTGTCGGTGCCTCTGGAAATCCTGCAAAATGGGGGCACATCATTCTGCTCAACATTTTAAAAGGCAATTATCCCGGGACGGTTTATCCCGTAAACCTGAAAGAAGAGGCCATTCTCGGCTATAAGTGTTATCCCTCGGTGGGCGATATTCCCGACACCGTGGATCTGGCCATGCTCACGACTCCCTCGCATCTGGTACCGTCTTTGATAGAGGAATGCGGAAAGAAAAATATACCATTTGTCATTGTCATCACATCCGATTTTAGTGAAACAGGGCCGGAAGGTGCTGAACTGGAGAGAGAGGTGGTGGAAATAGGGAGGCGATACGGTGTCCGTATTGTCGGCCCGAACACCATGGGTATTTTCAGTTCGAAATCAAACCTCCATGCCTTAATGCCGCCGGTTATGCCGTTGAATGGTTCTGTTTCCATGTTTTCCCAGAGCGGGAACGTGGGCGTTCAGATGCTGTCCTGGGGCACTGAAGAGGGGGTTGGATTCGAAAAATTTGTTTCCAGCGGAAATGAGGGTGATTTAACCTGTGTCGATTACCTTTCGTATCTTTCCAGGGATGAGGCCACACGCGTTATTCTTGCATACCTTGAAGGGATTGACCCGGGGGCCGACCTGTTTCCTGTGGCCAGGGAGGTGTCCAGAATAAAGCCGATTCTTGTCTTCAAGGGAGGGCGGACTGAAGCCGGCGGTAAAGCGGCCGCCTCTCACAGCGGGGCCATGGCCGGAGAAACCCGGATATACAGGGCGGCCTTTATTCAGTCAGGAATGATCGAAGTCAAGACAAGCCAGGCATTGATGGACTGTGCAAAGGCGTTCTCAAACTACCCGATTCCCATGGGAAAACGTGTGGGCATCATCACCCGCGGCGGGGGATGGGGCGTTATCACAGCCGATTTTTGTGAAGAGAACGGTTTAATTGTTCCTCCTTTACCAATGGATATCATTGATAAATTTGATAAGTTGCTTCCAAAATACTGGAGCCGATCGAATCCAGTGGATCTGGTTGCGACGATTGCATATGATCCTTATCTGGAATGCCTGGAAATCCTAACAGAGTGGGAGGGTATTGACGCCATTATTGCTCTTGGTGCAGGAATTCGTGTGCCGGAATATAAATATTCAAAAGAAGTCAAGGGACCAAAAGAATTAATGAACACGATCGATTTTTTGACAAAGATGATGAAGGAACGTGCTAAAAAACCGGACAAGATGTTAGAAAGCATGGGTGCGCTGGTCAAACGGTCGGGCAAGCCTATTATTGGTGTGGCCATCGGGGCTGAGGCCACACATAAAATGAATCTTGAACGATTTCAGGTAGTTTCTTATCCAACGCCAGAAAGAGGCGTTCGTGTTCTCAGGCAAATGTATAAATACCGTCGTTTTTTAAACTCACCATCAACAACATAGAAAGCAGATTAAAAAATGAAAATTTTAGAAGACGCATTAAAAAGAAACGCCAAAACCTTGTCGGAGTATGGGTCTAAACAATTATTAGCGGAATACAAGATCCCGGTCACGAAAGAACAGGTGGCCAAAACAGCTGATGAAGCCGTGGCAATGGCTTCAGAGATTGGTTATCCGGTCGTCCTCAAGGGGTCGGGTGAAGAACTGAGCCACAAGACGGAATTGAATTTGATTGCCCTGGACCTTGCGGATGAAAAAAGTGTTCGGGAGGCTTTTCAGGAGCTGACATCCAATCCCAAGGCGGATGTAAAAGAAGTATTGATTCAGCAGATGGTCAAGGGGGACCGTGAATTTGTCGTCGGCCTCACCCGGGATCCGCAGTTTGGTCCCTGTGTCATGTTTGGCCTGGGGGGGATATTTACCGAAATTCTCGAAGATGTCGCTTTTCGTGTTGCACCGCTCACCCGTTGGGATGCCATGGACATGATGAATGATATCAGGGGAAAGAAGATCCTGGATGCCTTCAGGGGAAAGCCTGCTGTGGATCGCGAGGCCCTTGCGGACATTTTATTGGCGGTGGGGCAGATCGGTACAGATCATGACCAGGTGAATGAAATTGATATTAATCCGCTGAAACTGATCAACGGAAAGCCAATCGCCGTAGATGCCCTGGTTGTTTTGGGGTCTGAAGAAAAGTAGAAAAAACGCCGGTTCCCGAAAAGCCCCAAAGGGCCGCAATGCGTCCATGGCAGAGTGAAAAGATCATTTTTTGCACCAGGGGCCGTGCGCGATGTCGCGGCGGATAGCTCTCCAGGGGATGAGATGCGGTTTTACGCATCTCAGATGTCTCCGGGTTTTCCGCATTCATGGGTTTCCCCTGCTTTGTCTTAAGTGTTGGCGATGGGTCCTTTTTACCCCTTGCTTTTTATGCGTATGTATAAATCCTCATCTTTTATAAAAGCATCTATTTTCCCGGACCTGCTCAGTTCCTCCAGGTATCCGAGTACAGCTCCCTGTTGTAGATAGTTGCTTTTTTCTTCTTCATACACCTGGGCTGCCAGATCTTCCAGGGCCATTCCCTTTTTACTTTGCAGAATTTTCCGGCAGGTACGTACTCTGTTTTCTTTATTTTTTATTTCATTTTCTAGCTTTTGATAGGGATCTGTTATGGGTCGGCCGTGGGCTGGAAGGATGAGGTCCAGATCCAGGGACTGGATTTTTTTGATGGAGTCGATATATTGTGAAATATTTGGCAGGGTTTTATTGTTGCCATTAAAAATATCCATGATGCTGCGGGTGGCGAGTTGGCGCCAGCCGTACCCGACAAAGGTGGATCCTGTTGAAATGATGTGGTCGCCGGAAAAAAGAATTTTTCTGTCCGCATCATACAGGCAGACGTGGCCTTCGGCGTGCCCCGGTGTCGAGATCACCCGAAGCTTAATGCTCCCGAGGTCAATGAGATCTCCGTCCTGGATTTTTTTGTCTACAGGGGATGTGTCAATTGTCAGGTGAAAATCAATAAACAGTTTAAGCATTTCAAACATCCGGATTTTGGTGCCGGATATCGCGGCTTTAATTTTTTTTGAGGTGGCATGAAAATTTTCAATCAAAGGGGCAGCCAATGAAGACGCAACAACGGCTGCATTGGCGGCGTTCTTGATTTTTCGGTTTCCGCCGAAATGCTCGATATGCTCATGGGTGTTGATGATGAATGAAATATCCTTTAATTCCCTCCCTTTTTCGTTGAGCTCGGCAGACATGTCGGTCATGGATTGTGGATCCCCCAGACCGGTGTCGATAATGGCCAGTTTTTCACAATCCAGATAGTACACGGTTAATTCAGGTGTGCCAGGAAACGGCAGTTTCAACGTAAATGAATAGATGTCATCCAATATTTTTTTCACCCAAAGTCTCCTCTTAACATGATCACGCCATTTTATTCTTATATAGTAAACCTGGTCCTTTGGGCCAGCATCTTTATGGCCAACCCGAGCATCTGAACAAGCATCTTATTGTTGATGCCTGTTCTGATGCCACGTGATGACACGGGCCATGGCCCTGGCCAACTGCCCCAGAGAATAGAAAACCGGGATGTCGGCATCGGCAAATGCTTCCTGTGCGGAAAGGAATTCTTTCATCCCCTCCATGTCCGGGGGGGGGCGCAGGGCAAGGAGAACCGGTTTGCCGGATGATTGCCTGACCTCTTGGATGGTGCGGATTACCGGTTTCAAAAAGGTGTCCATCGCAAATTGACCCATTCCCCATCTGCCAATGGGATGAAATCCAATATGATAGACAAGCATATGAACATATGGCACCTTGCTGAGGATGTTCATGGCAATGGAAATAGCTTCGGGCCTGGTCAGATTCGGCGTGTCCAGGGGGTTGTCGAAAATGCTGCCTGCTACGGGCAGAACCTGTTTTAACTCTGCCTGAACATCTGGTGTGAAAAGGGGCAGGCAGAGGCCTTCTTCCTCCATCTCATCACCGGCAAGAACGCTGGGGCCTCCACCGGCACCGATAAGGGCAACGCCGGTGCCCGGGGGGACGGGGGCGACATATCGAAGTGCAACCAGAATATCGATCAGCTCATCCATGTTGTCAGCGGAGATGGCGTTGGATTGTCTGCACAGGGCATCGAACAGGGTTATTGAACTGGACATGCTCGCCGTATGGCCGTGAGCGGCCCTTTTGCCGGCTTCAGTCCTGCCGGCTTTGTAAATGACAACCGGTTTGCAGGCGGCTGTCTTGGAGAGTATTTTTTGAAAACGGTTCCCATCCTG
>JAUXCK010000319.1 GCA_030618925.1 Desulfobacteraceae bacterium | reverse complement strand
TGTCTTCCTAAGACCGCTTGGCCTCCGACTTCCGCATTCCGGGCAGGCATTTCCTTTAAGTGTATGCCTATGTGAATGGTGGTTTTTTTTGGTTTTACCGTTTAAATATCTTTTTTCCAGAATCTGGCCGATGGCATCTGGAATGGAAAGAACCAGCCCTCCATTATAAAATACACTGTGCTCTCCTCTAATTCCTTTAACCTGCTCCACGATATTTTCAACTGTCACACCTGATCTGAGGGCAAGAGAGATGAGTCTGCCAATGGCCTCGGTTTTGGCCATGGTCGATTTTCCTGATTTGCCGATGGTGGCAAACACTTCGAAAGGCCTTCCATTATATTCGGTGACGGTGACATAGAGATGGCCCATACCGGTTTTGATTTTAGTCGTGAAACCCTCAAGCGTTTCGGGCCGGTCTTTGACCATGGACATAAAACCGTCTTTTTCTTCTTCCTTGCCGGGAAAAGACAGAACCTGGTTTTCCCTGCTGCCGTCCCTGTAAATGGTGACACCTTTGCACCCGAGCGTATAGGCAAGGTTGTAAATTTTTAACACATCTTCTTCTGTGGCATCGTTTGGCAGGTTGACGGTCTTTGAAACAGCATTGTCCGTATATTTTTGAAAAGCGGCCTGCATACGGATATGCCATTCGGGTGAGACATCGTGGGCGGTCACAAATATCTCACGCACATCTGCCGGGATCTCTTCCATGTCCTGAATTGACCCTTTTTCAGCAATCGTATTCATCAGATTTTTGCTGTAGAATCCTCTTTGCCTGGCGACCTGTTCAAAATAAGGATTCACCTCCACAAGTTTGTCATTGTCCATGACAGTTCTCGTAAAGCTGAGTGCAAAGAGCGGTTCAACACCGCTTGAACAATCTGCAATGATACTTAAGGTGCCGGTTGGTGCGATGGTTGTCGTTGTTGCATTTCGGTAGGTGCTGTTCTCCCTGTCTTTAAAGATGCTCTTATCGAAATTTTTAAAAACACCCCGTTCTTCGGCGAGCTGTTTGGACGCCGCATGGGATTCATCCTGAACAAACTGCATCACTTTCTCTGCAACGGCAAGCGCTTTTTCCGAATGATACGGAATCCCCAGCCGGTACAACAGATCCGCAAAGCCCATGACGCCGAGACCGATTTTACGATTTCCCTTAACCATTTCATCAATTTCAGGCAGCGGGTACCTGGACATATCGATTGTATTGTCCAGGAACCGGACAGTATGACCGATGGTCTCTTTCAGTGATTTAAAGTCAATTTCCGGCGCTTTCTCGTCATGGGTCACAAACTTGGCAAGGTTGATCGAACCCAGATTGCAGGCTTCCATGGGCAGAAGGGGCTGTTCCCCGCAAGGGTTGGTGCTTTCAACGGCACCAATGGCCGGTGTCGGATTATCCGCATTGATTCTGTCAATAAATATGATACCGGGGTCTCCGTTCCGCCAGGCGTGCTTTACAATCAGACGATATATTTCCAGCGCATCTAATTCTTCGATTTTTTTTTGATTTAGCGGGTTGGCCAGAACAAAGGGTTCATTTTTTTCAACCGCTTCCATGAAGCGATCGGTAATCGCCACAGATATATTAAAATTATTGAGAGCGGCATTGTCCTCTTTACACGCGATGAATTCCACAATATCGGGATGATCCACGCGGAGAACCGCCATGTTTGCCCCCCGTCGGGTTCCCCCCTGCTTCACCTGTTCGGTGGCTGTGTTGAAAACCTTCATGAATGAGACAGGTCCGGATGCAATGCCCCCGGTTGTCCCGACACGGCTGTTTGCCGGTCTCAGACGCGAAAACGAGAAACCGGTTCCGCCGCCTGATTTATGAATCATAGCCGCATTTTTAATGGAGTCAAAAATTCCGTCCATGCTGTCTTCGATGGGCAGGACAAAGCAGGCAGCCAGTTGCCCCAGTCGTCGCCCTGCGTTCATGAGGGTCGGTGAATTGGGGAGAAACGTCAGGTCAGTCAACATCTTATAGAAAATATGTTCCATTTTATCGACAAGGGATGCATCCCCATATTTTTTTTCAGCCTTTGCAATATGCCTGGCCACACGCCGGAACATCTGTTCCGGTGTTTCGATGGGCCGGTTTTTTGAGTCCTTTTTTAAATACCTTCTTTTTAGAACGGTCACGGCATTGTCTGACAGAACAGGCCCGTTTTTAATAAAGACAGATTTGTCGAGCCGGACAGGGGCGGTCCTGGTGAGTCCGTATTCCATCAGTTTTGCTTCAATCATTTTTTCGATCACCGGTATGGTAATGGTGTAGGTTTCCATTTTGGCGATCTCATCTCGGACGAATCGGCTGATGTCCATGGCCTGATCCGTATTAATGGAGTTCGTTTTTGCCAGGATATCTGAAAATCGATGATCGTCCCAGTTGTATGCACTTAAATCAAAGCGCCCGTCTTCTGTGATCAGAATTTTTTCTCGTTGCCCCATTACACCTCCAAATTAAATAGCAGTTTCGATTCCGGAGTTTTCCATGCCGTCGTCAGGATGTGACCATTCACCAGTAGTTTCAAAAAAAGGAAGTCAGCCGTGTTGCTGCAAAATAGATGTTTTACGAATTTATATGCCGGTCTTTTACAGGAGTCAGAAAAGAACCGGCATTGATAGTGATGTCCATCTGTTTTTCTTTCCGCAATTCTCTTCTTCACATACACTATATTGTATGTCAAGGAAAAATTATCCCAATATCTGCTATTTTTTAAAAAAGAAGTCACATTATGAAAAGTGGGTTCGGCAGGGTCTTGGTTAACCTGTTTAAATTTCAGAATACTTGAACTTTGATGCATTTTTTCAAGATACGGCTGCCTTTATTTTTCAGGATGCCGATAAAATGAGAATGATCATGGAAAGGCCCCCGGGCCCATGAGGGGTCATTTTTTTGGAAAGGAGCGGAAATCTGTTGTTTATTTTAAACTTGACCCTATGATGCTTCACATATACAAAAAAATAAGGCGGCATTAAAAGAGAAATTTAGAAATAGTTTCAGAAGATAAAAGTAATTCCGGTGATGTTAATTTTGCTGATGTTGATTTTACAGTTGTTAATTTTATTGATATCTAACCCCAATGACCGGTTGCCTTCCGGCTTTTCGGAGGGCCATGGACATATAATTGAAAGGAGAGGAGAATGCCTGCAATCGATTTTTCACTGAAAAATAAAGTCGCCCTCGTGACAGGAGGCTCCAAAGGTATCGGCCGTGCCATTGCACTGGCCTTTGCCCGGGCCGGGGCGAGTGTTGTTGTGGCGGCCCGGGACCCTGAATCCCTTGAGGATGCAAAACAAGAGATCGATCAATGCGGACAAGGCTGTCTGGCCATCCCGGCTGACCTGTCTTCTGATGACCAGGTCAGAAGACTGCATGATACCATTATCACCGAGCTCGGCGGCATCGATATTCTGGTCAATAATGCGGGGATGGCACACATTGTCGAACTGTCTAAAATTACACATGAACAGTTTAATGCGGTTTTAGAGATAAATACCTGGGCGGCATTGTACCTGTCTCAATTATGTTATCCGGACATGAAGAAGAAAGGCCAGGGTGTCATATTAAACATTGCCTCAAATGGCGGCATCAAACCCGATATCTTTGCCGGCGCTTACAGCGCGTCAAAAGCAGCATTGATTATCCTTACCAAGCAGATGGCATGTGAATGGGGGAATGACGGAATACGTTGTGCGGCCATATGCCCCGGACTGGTCCGCACTGAGCTGGCGGCCGACCTGGTGGCATTTCGCGAAGAACACGGGTTTCAAAATCTGGTAAACCGTGCAGGTGAACCGGAAGAAATCGCAGCAATGGCGCTGCTGCTGGCCGGCCCGGCAGGAGGGTACTGCCAGGGGGGTGTCTATTTGATAGATGGCGGGTCAACAGTAAATGCAGCCGTTAATCTGTAACGTGTTTCCGGGTCATACACCGGATGACGAAGCCTGCCTTTTACGCTGCTTATAAGTTATCCAGAGGGCTTTTAACGGAATCCATATCACTTTTCATGACATGTGTATAAATTTCGGTGGTTTTCACATCGGCATGACCCATGAGTTGTAGGTTGCGGGACGTTCCTTGATATATTGACAAGTCGAATAATTTATATCATAAGAGAT
>JAUXCK010000154.1 GCA_030618925.1 Desulfobacteraceae bacterium | reverse complement strand
GCTCCCGAATTCTTTTAGGGATGGTAATTTGGCCCTTTTCTGTTATTTTTGCAGTTTTCATGGTGAATTTCCTTACTTTTAATGTTTTTTATTACTTTAAGGTAAGGATAATGGCATTGTCAAGACAATACCGGCGAAATGCGCAGAAATGTGTTGCCGGTTATGTGCAAAGATATCATTTTCTTCACCGCTGGGCCTGGGCACAAATCTCCTTGCAAAAATACAATACCTGGGATATGTAATCAGATTGTGCTTTTATCTAAAGCAGGCGGCAACAGCGGCACACTGTGCCGGATTAATACTAATTCTTAACGGATGTCTATCCGTAACTGAGCAATTTTTTCCAGGCCAACACAACAATCGGGAAAAAAAGCCATTTATCGATAGACACCAAATGGATGGAAACAAAATGCGTTTTTTATTGGTCAACCCGTTTTATCCGATATCTGAAGGGCCTTCCCCGCCCCTAGGCCTCAGCTTTCTGGCTGCGGCATTAGAGCAAGCGGGTGTTGAAGTAAAAGTACTTGATCTGGGTGTCTGCCCCTATAGCAAGGAGATCCTGGAATCGATCTTGAATACCTATCAGCCCCACTTCCTTGGGGCCACTGCTGTAACGATGAACTTTCAAAATGCGATTCAGGTCATAAAGGATGCCAAAGCCATTGATCCTGATCTCCTGACGGTGATGGGCGGCCCCCATGTCTCTTTTTGTGCAGGAGATACCATGAAGGCTTTTCCAGAACTTGACTTCATTGTGATTGGTGAAGGTGAAGAGACGATTGTAGAGCTGGCAGAAGCAGCAGACAACGGCCGGCAATGGGACCGTATCGATGGTATTGTTTTTCGCAACAACGGTGGGGTACAGCACACCCCTGTCAAAAAACCGTGCCTGGATGTGGATTCCCTGCCGGTGCCGGCAAGGCATTTGGTTCCCCTTGGCAGATACAGGGCACTAAACCTATCGGTTTCCATGACTACGAGCCGCGGCTGTCCATTTAAATGCATCTTTTGTGTGGGACGAAAAATGGTGGGTGCCAAGGTGCGTTATCGAAGCACACAGCCGGTTGTGGATGAACTCGAATATCTCAGTACCCTGAAATTCTCCCAAATCAACATTGCCGATGATCTGTTTACCGCAAACAAGCGGCATTGCATCGATATCTGTGACGAGATAATACGAAGGGGCCTTGACATAAAATGGTCTTCTTTTGCCAGGGTTGACACTGTTTCCCTTGAAGTGCTGAAAAAGATGAAAGAGGCAGGGTGCGACACCATCAGTTTCGGGTTGGAAACCGCTAATGCCGAAATTCTCAAAACCATCAAAAAAGGCATCACAACTGACCAGATGGTGGATGCGATAAAGATGTGCACTGAAGCCGGCATTACCCCCACGGCCTCTTTTATTCTCGGCCTGCCCGGAGAAACCCCGGAGACCCTGAAAGAAACCGTTGAATTTGGAGAAAAAATCAAAAAATTGGGCGTTATATATGGATTTCATCTTCTTGCCCCGTTTCCCGGCACCAGGGTTCGTGACAAGAGTGACGAATACGGCATGAAAATCCTGACAAATGACTGGTCAGAGTATCATGCCAACCGGGCAATTGTGGAAACTGAGTCGGTGGACAGACAAATGCTTGATGACATTGCCCTCTCCTGGGAAGATGAAATCAAAGTGTGGATTGAATCCCTTGGTGACAGGATGAAAAAGGGCGAGCTGTCAGACGAAGAGGCCTTCCCTGTTGTCAACCTGGAGCGAACCCTGGCGGTGTATGACATGATGATGAAAGGGGTACTGGAAGACATGGGGACATGGGAGACCGATCATCTGCCGGAATCTGATACAGCTGCATTAAAAGAACTCGTGAAACGGATCCCTGACTCGGTCGGCCATTCAAAGGAAAACCTGTTTACAGCCTTACAATTCGTGATGGACCGGGAAAACCTGACCTATCACGCTGAAAATGGAAAAATCCAGTGGAAATGGGTCGACTATCTCTAGCCTCATCAGTTTCTCCCAGGCTGACCCTGTTTGATATTTGTTTCTGATTAACGTGAGATTGTTATCTATGGAGGATTTGGCCTGATGACGGGCGGGTTTGGAACCCGCCCCTACAATTTTTCTGAATAGGCATCAACAGCAAACTATGCGTACATTTCGATATTCATTTTTTTATCCTTCTGCTTCTGATCCTGCATCCGGAATCAATATACTAAAATGGCTCCCCTGCCCTGAACGGCTTTCCACTTTTATGTCACCATTGTGCGCCTCTATGATATTATGGACAATCGCAAGGCCGATGCCGGTACCGGATGCTTTTGTGGTAAAATAAGGATCAAAAATATGAGGCAGGTGCTTCTGCTGTATGCCGACGCCCGTATCTGACACACGGATCAGGATCCCGCCATTACCCTCACGGCGCTGAAGATCAACAGAAAGAATCCCCCCATTTTCCATGGACTCAATCGCATTCAGGAAAAGATTTAACAGAACCTGACTGATTTTATCCGGGTCAGCCAGGACTTTTCCGATCTTATCCGAAAAAGTGGTCTGAATCCGGATCTTTCGATCCCGGGTCTGTTTCTCCACCAGCTTCAGAGAATTCTCAACAAGTGTTCTAATATCCGTCGGCTTTTCTGAGATGGTGATGGGTTTTGCGAACTCAAGAAGCTGCCCCACCACCCTGTTCAGTCTGTCCACCTCCTGAACCATGATGTCTGCTATCTGCTGATCTTCAGGAACATCTCGATACCGCTCCTTAAAATAGGTGGCAAATCCCTTTATGGAGCTCAGCGGATTTCGAATCTCATGAGCAACACCCGCAGCCAGTCTTCCCACAGTGGCAAGGCGCTGGCTCCGGGCAACAATTTTCTTCAGGGACTGTATCTCCGACAAATCCTTGAAAAGCAGAACATATCCGAAAAAATTGCCATTGTCGTCGTTCAACAGGGTTGCGCTTAATTGAAGCGGAATGACGTTGCCCTCACCCGCCAGGCATTCCACCTCTTTCTCAACAACATCTCTTTCAATGTCGGGATGTTCTACCTGCGCAAGAAACGCTGCGGGCAGTATCTCCTGTGCATCTTTCCCGATAACGTCTTCAGTCAAAAAATTAAAAATCCGGCCTGCCACATGGTTAAAAGAAGCAATTTTTTTCCTGCTGTCTATGACAATCAGCCCAATGGGCATATTTTCCACAAGGTTGTCGGAAAATGCCTTGATCCTGGAAAGAGACGCTCTGGCGACGCGATAGTTGTGCGTCAGAAAAAGCAGGACGATCCCCGCAAACCCGATCAGGAGGATGACAGAGGAAATGACCAGCGCATGTCTGATATCCGCCTGTCCGGCTTCTTCGATGGAATTCATGTCCAGGCCGATAAAGATAACAAATCCCCCCAGCGCACTAATATTTTCCCAATCGCTCATGTGGGGCCGGCACAGCTGTTGCCACATTTCCAGTGCCCTCCTTCGCGCCATAGGCCCACTTGTAGGAGAGAACCGCCGCAGAACTTCAAATATCTTTTTCCCGTCAGATCTTTCTATGAGGCGCCATTTGATATCTGAGGAACGTGAAAGAACATTCAGTTTTAACTCCCTTCCATAGATTTTACCAATCTGGGACAAATTGTTATGGGCCAGGATGATGCCGTTTCTGTCCACCACCAGGATATAGACAATATCCTTTTGAAACGCGGTTTCCGCCAGAAGTTGCTGCAGTTGACGCCCGCTGAATTGGGTCCCCATCAAACCGGTTCTGGTACCGGCCTCAAGCGATCGGATGAGTGCGGCGCCCTTTTCAAGAAGAAGCCGGGTGGTGTTTTCCTTCTGGCGGCGGATGTTCTCCACGGTAATAAAAACGAAAATGGGCAGCATGACAATGGCGGCCCCGATAAATATCCAGGGCGGAATACCGACCCAGAACCGGGTATGTTTACCTTTTTTCTCCATAATTTCACTATAATCTTAATCGTAATCTTAATCGTAATCCTACTCCTGATCAAACAGGATTTGATGTATGAGCAAAACAAATGATTAAGATCGAGATTAAGCGCTAACCAACGGTTTTAATGGCACCTATTCAATCCTGGTATGATACAGCCGGAGGCTGTTTGTGACCACCGATATGCTGCTCATGGCCATGGCCAGTGCAGCCAGTATCGGATGAAGCTGTCGCAACATCTCCGGAAAATAGTCAAACGGCTGTAGAATCCCGGCCGCGACCGGGATCAGGACAATATTATACATGAATGCAAAAAACAGGTTCTGCCGTATGGTGTTCATTGTCGCCCTGCTGATGTTTATGGCCCTTGATACGCCCGTCAACCTGCCGCCCGAAAGAATGACATCGCCGGCTTCAATGGCCACATCGGTCCCCGTGCCTATGGCCAGCCCCACATCTGCCTGGGCCAGGGCCGGCGCATCATTTATGCCATCACCGACCATTCCCACCATTTTATCTTTTTCCTGAATCCTTTTTATGACTGCGGCTTTTTCACCGGGCTGCACTTCTGCGATAATGTCATCAATGTCTACCTGGGCGGCAATGGCTTGAGCTGTTTGAGGATTGTCTCCTGTGAGCATCATAACGGACAGCCCCTGATCATGAAGCTGTTTTATGGCCTCTCGCGATTCGGGTTTCAGGGTATCTGACACAGATATCAGGCCGGCCGGCGCTTCCCCCCGGACAAGCACCATCACAGTTTTCCCCTGAGCTTGAAGGCGATCGATGTCATCTTCCGCTCTTTTCATGTCAATGTTTAATGCCTGAATCCATTTCGGCTTTCCAATTCTGACCCTGTCGCCATCCACCAGTGCCTCCACCCCAAGACCGCCTGATGCCTTGAAATTTTCTGCCTCAAAAAGTGCAATACCCCTTTTCTCTGCTTCCCGGACGATGGATTTCCCGATGGGATGTTCGGATCCTTTTTCAACAGATGCCCCTATTCTTAAAAGTGCCTCCTGGTTTTGACAAACCGGCTCGAACGGGACAAGGTCCACCACTGCGGGTTTCCCAATGGTAATCGTACCTGTCTTGTCCATGACAATGGTGTCAAGCCGGGCTGCCATCTCGAGGGCCTCACTGTTTTTAAACAGTACCCCTTTTTCTGCGCCTTTTCCTGTGCCGGCCATAATGGCCGTGGGTGTTGCGAGGCCAAGGGCGCACGGACAGGCAATCACAAGCACTGCAACAAGACGAATCATGGCAGGAACAAACTCACCCGTTATGCCCCACCATAAAACGAATGTCGACAGCGCGATCAGAATGACGGCAGGGACAAACACTGCGGCCACCCGGTCTGCCAGGGCCTGAATTGGGGCCTTGCTTCCCTGGGCTTCCTGGACAAGACGGATAATCTGGGCCAGGGCGGTCTCCTTTCCGACCCGGGTGGCGGTGAATCTCAAAACCCCCTGCCCGTTGATGGTCCCGCCTGTCACCGGATCATTTTCCTTTTTGTCAACGGGTATGGGTTCGCCCGTCAGCATGGACTCATCAACAGTCGATTCTCCCCGGGTGACAATGCCGTCCACCGGAATCCTCTCTCCCGGGCGCACCAATACGACATCCCCTTTTTCGACCTGGATCAGAGGAATCGTTTTCTCAACCCCCTCTTTTACAATAGTGGCTGTTTTGGGGCTCAGCCCCATGAGTTTCCGGATGGCGCCGCCGGTTCTGTGCTTGGTCCGGGACTCGAGCATTTTACCCAGTTTGATCAGGGTAATGATCACGGCAGATGTTTCAAAATAGACGTGGGTGCCCAGTTCCGGGAAGAAGAGAATGGATAAAGAATAAAAATAGGCCACCGATGACCCCATGGCCACCAGTACATCCATATTCGCACTCTTGTTTCTTAAACTTTTCAGGCCACCCTTATAATAATCCCACCCGGTATAAAATTGTACGGGTGTTGCCAAAGCAAAAAATAACCAGTTGACCCAGGGGGCATGACTCCACATACCGAGAAAACCAAAATCCCTCGACATGCTGATAGTGAAAAGGGGGAGTGCAAAGATAAAACCCACGACAAATTTTCGGGTCTGGCTTCTGATCTCAGCCTTGCGGATCGATTGCTCTATGTCTTGATCATCCAGAACCTCATCAGGGGGTATGGCGCCAAATCCGGCCTTTTTGATGACGGAAATAATATCATCAATACCTGTCAAACCCGGTACATATTCAACATGCACCCGTTCGGATGCAAAATTGACCCTGACATCTGTCAGTCCTTTTATATTTTTCTTCAAGGCCCTTTCAATGTTCATGGCGCAATTGGTGCAGGTCATCCCTGTTACCGGAAATTCAACCTTTGCCAGCGGCACATCAAAGCCGACCTTCTGAATCCCCTGGATGATATCCAGAAAGCCTGTTTGTTCAGGGTCATATGAAATCACTGCCTGCTCAGCCGCAAAATTAACAGCCGCATCTTTTACACCACTCAATTTCTGAACACCCCTTTCAATGTTCATGGCGCAATTGACACAGGTCATGCCCGTTACCGGCAATGTTATTTTCTGTTCATCCATATTAATGCTTATCCTCTTCCCAACTCTGCATGCCACCCAACATTCAAATAAAGATCCTGGCCCAAAGGACCCGGTTTTGGATTAAGCCCGGAGGGCATGGGTTACCTGGCTTCGGAACAACGAAACCATTGTCTTTGGCGCCAAATAGTCCTGATCATAATCGTAATCTTAATCGTAATC
>JAUXCK010000082.1 GCA_030618925.1 Desulfobacteraceae bacterium | reverse complement strand
CGATTTGAACAGCGAACTGAATAAATGGATTGGCCAGTATGTGTCTGAAATGGAAAACCCGGCTCCCGGCGTCAGGAGCAGGAGGCCATTGCGGGAGGCCAGGGTCACCGTGGAGGATGTTGCGGGAGAGCCAGGATGGTACAAGGTCGGGCTTCAGGTAAGGCCCCACTTCAAGTATATGGGTGCCTTTTTTACACTCTCTCTTGTTGGCAAACTGGATAAAGAATGATTGGTTGCATTGGTTGAATTAGTTAAATTGGTTGGATTGGTTGAACGCCATAGCCACACACATGAACATAACTCACTGATAAGGAGGAGAAAAAATGGCTTTAAATGCATATCTGAGACTCGACGGTGAAACACAGGGAGAAATCAAAGGGTCGGTCACTCAAGCGGGGCGGGAAGATTCGATCATGATTATCGGTTTTAGTCATGAAGTTATATCCCCCCGGGATGCTGCATCAGGCCTGCCCACAGGCAAGCGCCAGCATAAGCCTATTGTGATCACCAAAGAAATTGACATGGCCACCCCACTGCTCCAGATGATACTTGTTAACAACGAGAGCATCAAGACGTGGAAGTTGGAGTTCTGGCAGCCCTCTAAAACAGGCCAGGAATTTCAATTCTATACAATTGAGCTAATGAATGCCTCAATCGCCGGTATCCAGGCGGAGATGTTGAACAACAAGTATCCGGAGAATATGCAGCATAAAGAGCGTGAGCATATATCTTTTTGTTATCAGAAGATTGTCTGGACTTTTATGGATGGCGGTATTTCGGCGGAAGATGATTGGGAAGCTCCTAGAGTGTAAAACCTATAGCGCATAAGACCTATAGAGCATAAGAATTGACGACCCATGCGAGAACAAAGACTGCTGGAGCGTATTCGATTGTGGGAAAAAGAACCGGATAGACGCTCAAGGGAAGATACCGGTAGAATCATTGACTCGGTGCTGATGCATCTTCAGCGAATTCTAAACACAAAGATAGGGAGTGTGCAGATTGCTGAAGATTTCGGTCTGCCGGATTTTACCGATTTGATAGATAATTACCCGGAGTCCATAAGGGACCTTGAGCGCTCTATCCGGAAGATGGTCCTGAAATACGAACCAAGGTTAAGTTCGGTAAAGGTCGTATTTATACCGCAGGAAGAGGCCAAACTCTCGTTGGACTTTCAGATTACGGCTGAACTGGAAACTGAAGATGAAAAGGTACCGGTCATGTTTGAAAGCCAGATGGAATCCAGCGGGAAGATGAAGGTGAAAGGATAATTATTGGTTAGAAACGGTTGGATTGGTTAGACTGGTTAGATTGGTTGGATTAGTTAACCAATGAAACCAACATAACCAATGAAACCAATAAAACCAATTTAGATATGTTTAACCGCTATTTTCAACAAGAACTCACTTATTTAAAAGAGCTGGGAGAGGAGTTCTCCAAAGCCCATCCGGCCGTGGCGCCCATGCTGCGCGGGGCCTCAACAGACCCGGATGTTGAACGACTGCTTGAGGGCGTGGCGTTCCTGACCGGTTTGTTGCGTCATAAACTTGATGATGAGTTCCCCGAGATTGTCCACGAGTTGATCCAGCTCATCTGGCCCCACTATTTGCGGCCGTTGCCCTGTTCGACCATTGTGGCATTTAAGCCAAAACCCGCGTTAAAACAGCCCATGACCGTATCTGCCGGGGTACAGCTTGCCTCCATCCCCATAGAGGGGGTCTCCTGTCTTTTTCAAACATGTTATGATGTGGAGGTCCATCCGTTAACCCTTTCCAACGCATCATTTGTCGAAACTGCCGGAAAGCCGTCTGCGATTAAGCTCATGCTGGAGTTGCATGAGTTTAATCTTTCCGAATGGCAGCCTGAAACCCTTCGGTTTCATCTTGCAGGCAGTTTTTCCCGGGCGACAGACCTCTACCTTCTTCTGCAGCAGTATCTAAAGCAGATCATTATCACATCCGTTGATGGCGCTACCTGTGCGCTTTCGCCCGGGCATTTAAAACCCGCAGGGTTTTCAGGGGATGAAAATATTATACCCTATCCGTCAAACTCTTTTCCCGGTTACAGGATTATTCAGGAATATTTTCTTTTGCCTGAAAAATTTTTATTTCTAGACCTGACTGGATGGGAAAAATGGCGCAACAGGGGTGAGGGCAGTCAGTTTGAGATTCGCTTTGAGCTCAAGGATTTTCCGTTTCCTCCGCCAAGGGTCAGAACTGAAGATTTTGTTTTGTCTGCCACGCCGGCAATAAATATTTTCACCCACGATGCAGATCCCATACGCTTGGATCACCGTAAAACCGAATATTTTGTACGTCCTTCAGGGGCGAAGAGTTCACTCTATCAGGTGTATTCTTTGGAAGATGTGGCGGGTTTTGTTCAAGGGACTGCCAAAGAGAGACCCTATGTCCCTTTTGATTATTTTGCCGCCGATACCCAATCCGGCCCTGTCTATCAGGTGACCCGCAGAAATTCTCTTGTCAGATCTGGATTTGATGTTTTCCTGTCTGTGACACATCCCGAGGGTGCCGGGAAGCCGGTCTCTGAAACGCTCTCTATCAAACTTCGGTGTACGAACGGTTTTTTACCGGAAAATCTTCAGGTGGGCGACATCTCCGTACCCACAAGCAGTTCTCCGGAAATGGTAGAGTTTTCAAATATTCGCCATCCAACGGTGAATGTCCTGCCGCCTCTGGAAGGAAACCTTCTTTGGCGCCTTTTATCGCATCTTTCCCTGAACTATGTATCTCTGGCAAATGCAGAAAACCTGCGTGCCATATTGGACCTTTACGTTTTTGAGGAAACCCGGGATAAGACGGCTGTCCTTGCGAACAAAAAGAGGATCGCAGGTATTGAAAAAGTTGAATCAAACGCATTAAATCGTCTTATTTCAGGGATCATGAGGAGTGGACGGGAGATCAACATAAAAGCCAGGCAGGATCATTTTTCCAGCCCTGGCGACCTTTACCTTTTTGGATGCATACTTGATCATTTTTTAGGTTCATATGCATCGATCAATACTTTTACCAAACTCGTCATTGAAGATGTGGTAAAAGGAGATATTTATCGATGGCCGGAAAGAATAGGAGATCACCCTCTACTATAAAAGAAAGTACAGGCACTGATCCAAAAGGAGATTTGAAGTCAGATCTATTAAAGAACGGGGCTTCATTTTCTTTTTTTCAGGTGATGCGACTGCTTCGTCTTTTCGGGCGAAGCGGCGGCAAACCCCTTGAGACAGAATATGTCCAAAAAGGCAATGTCAGTGTGAGGCCGAAGCTTTCCCTGGGCTTTCCGGCTGCAGATGTCGATCGGGTAGAAGAAAAGAAAGATGAAAAGGAATCTTCCTATCAGATAACGGCCAATTTCCTTGGCTTATACGGCACATCTTCCCCTCTGCCGACTTTTTATACCGAAGACCTTCTTGATGAAGCCTCTGAGGACCGATCGGTTTCCAGAGAATTTATCGATATTATCAATCATCGTATTTATGAGCTTTTGTTCAGATGCCTGACAAAATATCGTCAGGCCATACAGGTGGTTGAAGAGGGCAACCCGAATCATATCCAAAGACTTTTCAGCCTGGTGGGGCTGGGAGAAGAATCTTTAAGAGAAGATATCCCTGAACCGCAGACCCTGCTTCGGTATATCGGCCTTTTGACACAGTTTCCAAGATCTGCTTTGGGGCTCAAAACCATGCTGCAGGACACCCTGAATGAGATTCCCGTTGAGTTTGTTCCCTGTATCAGTAGAAAGGTCAAGATTCCTGAAGACCAGAGAATCTGTCTGGGCGTCTGTGGCGGCAAACTGGGCATTGACAATTTCCTGGGTGAAGAAATCGAGGATAGAAGCGGTAAATTTCGTCTCAGAATCGGCCCCATGGGCAAGAAAAATTTTAAAAGCTGTTCTCCAGAAGGCGATAAACATAAAAAGATCGTACTGCTGACAAAGTTATACATGGTCGAGCCCCTTGAATATGATATGGAACTGATCATGGCAAAGGGTCAGAAAGAAACGGTTTGCCTCGGCGATCCTGAATGGGCCGGCCTGGGGGTGAACACATGGATATTTTCAGGAAAAGATCAGTGGGAGTCGAGGAGTATTGTATGCCCTGGTTGAATTCAACATAACAAATGAAATAAGGAGTTTCTTATGATTACAGTTGATATCAAATCGCTTTTAAGCCGCCTGAATTCATTTTGTACAAGAAGCATGGAGGCAGCAGCCGGGCATTGTGTGTCCCGCACGCATTACGAAGTCACGGTTGAACATTTTCTGGCAAAGCTGTTGGAAGACCCCCAGGCGGATTTATCCCTTATCCTGCGACATTTTGAAATTGACCCGGGCCGGTTTGGCAAGGCCATAGATCAGACTATTGAGGATCTCAAAGCGGGCAATGCAGGGAAACCGGTTTTTTCACCGGTGCTTATGGAGTGGTTTCAGGAGGGGTGGCTTATTGGATCGGTTGACCTCGATGAGAACCGTATAAGATCCGGCGCGCTCCTGCTGGCGCTGCTGAAAAACCCCGGCAGATTTGCTTCCGGGAGTTACATCGATATGGTGAGCCCCATCAGCCAGGATGTGCTTTCAAAAGAGCTGGGAAGTATTGTCAAAGGGTCTGTTGAGCAGCCGAAGCCAGGAGAAAAAGTCGCGGCAGCCGAAGACGTGCCAAGGGATGCAACTGCTTTGGGACGATTTTGTGTTGATTTTACACAGCAGGCACGGGACGGGGAGATCGATCCTGTTTTTGGCCGTGATCGGGAAATCCGCCAGATGATCGATATCCTGGCACGGCGACGCAAAAACAATCCCATTGCCGTTGGTGAACCCGGCGTGGGGAAAACCGCTGTTGTTGAAGGCCTTGCCCTGCGGATTGTTGAAGGCGATGTGCCTGATATCATAAAGGATGTTACCCTGTTGGGCCTGGATATGGGCCTGTTGCAGGCTGGCGCAAGCATGAAGGGTGAATTTGAAAATCGTTTAAAATCGGTCATCAATGAGGTCAAGTCCTCTGTGCAACCCATTATCCTTTTTATCGATGAGGCCCATACCCTTATCGGTGCCGGGGGGGCAGCCGGTGGAAGTGATGCAGCCAACCTTTTGAAACCGGCGCTTGCAAGGGGTGAGCTGAGGACGGTTGCCGCCACCACATGGGTGGAATACAAAAAGTATTTTGAAAAAGATGCGGCCATGGCCCGCCGTTTTCAGCTGGTACAGCTGGATGAACCCTCCGAGAAGATGGCAATTCTGATTTTGCGGGGATTAAAACAGAAATATGAAGAGGCGCATGGTGTTGTGGTTCGGGATGATGCAGTGGTTGCCGCTGCCGAATTGTCCAGCCGGTATATCTCAGGACGCCAGCTTCCGGATAAAGCGGTGGATCTTCTGGACACATGTTCGGCCAGGGTAAAAATTCTTTTAACGGCGAAACCTGCTGTGGTTGAGGATAGGGAACGCAGCATACAGGCGCTTGAAAGGGAGGAAAAGGGTATAGGGCGGGATAAACTTCATGGGCTTGCGGTTGAAGAGGCGCGGCTGGGCGAAATCAGCGATGAAATCGAAGCGCTGAATCAGGAACTTGAGGGGCTGAGAGCAAGATGGAAAGAAGAGCAGGAAATCGCAACCCGTCTCATTGAAGCGCGAAAGGAGTTGTTTGAGCTGAAAAGCAGTGAAGCTGGTGGAAACGAAGCTGAAGTGACGGAACTGGCAGCACGGGTTGAAAAAGGGCTGAAGGACCTGGCAGACGTGCAGGGGGATTCTCCTCTGGTGAAAATAGAAGTTGATCCGGATGTGGTGTCACAGGTGGTGTCGGACTGGACCGGTATTCCCCTGGGCAATGTGATGCGGGATGAAGCCCAGAATATCCTTAACCTGGAGACTAGTTTAAAGGAGAGGATCAAGGGGCAGGACAGTGCCATCGAGAGCATTGTTCAGGTGGTCAAGAGCGCCAAAGCCGGGGTTAAGGATCCCAGCCAACCCCTTGGTGTGTTCCTTCTGGTCGGCCCAAGCGGCGTGGGGAAAACCGAAACAGGGCTTGCACTGGCGGATTTGATGTTTGGTGGTGAACGGTTTATGGTCACCATCAATATGAGTGAGTTCCAGGAAAAACATACTGTGAGCAGACTTATCGGATCTCCGCCAGGATATGTGGGGTACGGTGAAGGCGGCGTGCTGACCGAGGCGGTTCGTCAGCGACCCTATTCTGTCGTGCTTCTCGATGAAGTGGAGAAAAGTCATCCGGAAGTGATGAATATTTTTTATCAGGTATTTGACAAAGGCATGCTTTCAGACGGTGAAGGGCGGGTGATCGATTTTAAAAACACATTGATCCTGTTAACCAGTAATCTGGCGACAGATGTCATTACCGAACTTTGTTCAGGCGAAGATGAGATACCGATCGACACCGTTGCTTCAGCCATAAGGCCCATTTTGAGCAACCACTTTAAACCGGCTCTTTTAGCCCGCATGAATATCGCACCCTTTGTGATCCTTAATCCTGAAATCATGAAAGACATTGTTTCTCTCAAGCTCGATAAATTGGTGAAGCGAATGGATGAAACCCACAAGATGAAGCTCCTCTATTCACCTGAAATGGTGGAGCAGATTGCAAAGCGCTGTACTGAGGTGGAGACAGGTGCCAGAAACATTGATCACATCATGAATGGTACGATACTGCCCATGATGTCACAGGAGATTCTTGCCCGGATGAGTGAAGGTGAGATGCCGCCTGAGGTCCATTTGGGAATCGGTGAGGATGGGGATTTCAAGATTGAGTTTAAAGGTTAAACTAGTACTAGGGAGAACAGGATGCAGGATGTAATCGAAAGACATTTTGAATTTAAAATCCCGGAAATAAGTCCCCATGTCATTGAGTTTACAGCCAGAGAGGCCATATCCACTCTGTTCGAGGCCGAAATTACATGTGCGTATAAAGATCAGATCAAGTTTGATGATGTGATCGGCAAGGAAGCCCTGCTGGTTATTCCCGGGATTGAGTCGGAGCGTTATCTGCATGGAATAATAAATCAATTCATCCAGATCGGCAGTTCAGAAAATGTATATCATTATCGGGCAACCGTGGTGCCGATGCTCTGGCTGCTTTCCCTGAAGCAGGACTGCCGGATTTTTCAGGATATGGATGTTAAGGAAATTGTTACCAGGGTCCTTGAAGAGGGGGGGATGACCTCGGACAACTTTGAGTTCCGGCTCAAGGATGCCTATGACAAAAAGGAGTATTGTGTACAATATCGTGAGACCGATCTGAATTTTATATCGCGTCTTCTTGAGGAAGAAGGCATATTTTATTTTTTTGAACACAAAGAGAATGATCAACAAAAGGTCCAGCACTATCTGGTCTTTGGAGACGGAAAGGTCAACTACCAGCCTATTTCCGGTGGAGAGAAGGATGCCACTGAAACCGAAGTGAAGTTTCACGCGCCGGATACAAGGGGGCACAACGAGGACACGGTTCAGGAGATTTCTTTGTGCCGGAAAATCCGACCCGGAAAAATTACCCTGAATGATTTCAATTTCCAGAAACCGTCAGTGCAGTTAATGGTGGATGAAGCGGCAGACTCCTTTGATCAACTTGAAATGTATGATTACCCCGGTGAATACAGTCTCGAGGGCAGGGGGAAAGCGCTTGCCAAAATCCGGCTTGAAGAGGCAAGGCTGTTTATGGACAGGGCAGAAGGCAGAAGCGATTGCCCGCATTTTGTCCCTGGTTTTACCTTTAAATTAATTGAGCATGAACTGGACAGCCATAACCAGGAATACCTGCTTGTAGAAACCGTCCATACAGGTATACAGGCCCAGACGTCTGAGGATGGTAAAGCTGCCGGTGGTTTCAGTTACGCCAACCGGTTTGTCTGCATTCCTTCTGCAATTACCATGAGACCGGAGAGAAATACCCCTAAACCCGCCATGGAGGGCGTCCAGACGGCCATTGTTGTGGGCCCATCCTGGAGGAGATCTATACAGACGAACATGGGCGTATTAAAGTGCAGTTTCATTGGGACAGGGAAGGGGAGAAGGACGAGAAAAGCTCTTGCTGGATTCGCGTCAGCCAGACATGGGCCGGAACGGGATGGGGAGGTATGTATATTCCCCGCATCGGGCAGGAAGTTATCGTTGGCTTCGGACAGGGCGATCCGGACAAGCCCATTGTGACCGGATGCGTTTACCATGGAACCAATGTCCCGCCCTATAAATTGCCGGATGAAAAAACCAAATCAACCCTGATGAGCCTGTCCTCCCCGGATGGCGGCGGATTTAACGAAATCAGGTTCGAGGATGCCAAGGGTCAGGAGGAGGTGTATATCCATGCGCAAAAGGATATGAATCTTGGTGTGGAAAATGACAGAAGTGAGACAATTGGGAATGACAGACATTTGACCACCGGGCGGGATAACCTTGAAAGGGTTGACCGGGATACCCACGTAAAAACAGCACGAGATGAAATATGTGAAATCGGCCGGGATCATAACCTGAAAATTGCAGGAAAAGAGGCCATTGAGGTTGCCGGGTCCCGCTCTCTTTCTGTTAGCGGGGATGTGATTGAAGTATTTAAGAAAAATCACAGCCAGGAGGTCACAAGCGACTATTATGTAAAGGCAAAGAATGTGGTGATTGAGGCCATGACCGGGCTCACAATCAATGCCGGCGGCAACTTTATTACCATTGATTCTTCCGGCATCAGCATCAAGGGCTCTATTGTGAATATTAACAGCGGTGGGTCTGCACTTTCAGGCGCACCCGGAGGCCTGGTTGCACCGGCCGCTCCGCTTGAGGCAATCGTTTCAGGCGAGTCAGCCGCCGGCAAGATCCCGGTTGCAGTTGCTGCATCATCAAAAGCGCCGGCCAAGATGAGTCCTGTGGCGGCTGTCGCTCATAATGCTCCCACACACAAGGCGTCTGCTGAGGAAGATGCTCAAGAAAAAGCGTGGATAGAGATTGAACTGGTGGATGAAGATGATAAGCCGGTGACGGGTGAAAAGTATATTATTACGCTGCCGGACGGTAAAACACCATGAATCTAACAATAAT
>JAUXCK010000112.1 GCA_030618925.1 Desulfobacteraceae bacterium | reverse complement strand
TTCCCCACAAAGATTTTCATGAGGCCAGCGAAGGACTGGGCGTTCTCATGCAGATACCAGTCAACCCGAAAAAGGAAGACGCAAAAAAACTGCTTGAACACCTGAAGACGATTTTAAATCTCACGAAAAGGACGATCGGATGATAATAAGTGTTGCAAGCGGAAAAGGCGGGACTGGAAAAACCACTGTCGCCACGAATATGGCGGTTTCCCTCGGGTCCGATGTACAGATTCTTGACTGTGATGTGGAGGAACCCAATGCCCATCTTTTTTTAAATCCAATAATAAATGAAAAGGAAACTGTTTTTGTACCTGTTCCGAAAATTGATGATGAAAAATGCACCTACTGCAAAAAATGCGCTGAAATATGCAGATTCAGGGCAATTGCAGTACTCGCAGAAACTGTACTGACCTTTCCGGGACTATGCCACAGCTGCGGTGGTTGCATGGAAGTATGCCCTGAAAAGGCAATTTCAGAGACAGATCGTGAACTTGGGGTAATCGAAAAAGGCCGAGTAAACGGCCTCGATTTTATCCTCGGACGCCTAAGGGTGGGTGAAGCCATGTCGCCCCCCCTGATTAGAAAGGTTCGATCATTTGTACAGCCTGATAAAATCAATATTATAGACGCGCCCCCAGGTACATCCTGCCCGGTCATCGCGGCCATGAAAGACACTGACTTTGTTCTTATGGTCACGGAACCCACCCCTTTTGGTCTGCATGATTTAAAACTGGGTGTTGAGGCCGTAAAACTTCTGGGGATTCCATGTGGTCTTGTTATCAATCGTTCAAATATAGGTAATAATGATGTCAGGGGTTATGCTGAAAATGAAAACCTTCCGATCCTTATGAAAATACCCTTTGATCGCAGGATTGCCGAGGCGTATTCCAGAGGAAAACTTATCGTCACTGAAATGCCTGAATGGAAAGAAAAATTTATAGAATTATACAATAGCATCGACAAACTGGCAAAAAGGGAAAAAGACAAATGAGAGAGCTCGTAATACTGAGCGGTAAAGGCGGCACAGGTAAGACCAGTCTAACTGCGGAATTTGCAGCGATTTCTGAGAACAGGGTTTTGTGCGATGCGGATGTGGATGCCGCTGACCTTCATCTTCTGATGGCACCTGACATTCAAAGATATACGGATTTTAAAGGTGGCGGGATAGCGGTAATCAATACGGATAAATGCACGGAATGCGGACAGTGTATAGAGCTCTGCAGGTTTGGCGCTGTTAAGGATCATTTTGAGATAGATGACATCGCCTGCGAGGGGTGCGGGGTCTGTGTGGATCTATGCCCTGAACAGGCAATTGATTTTCCGATAAAAACCTGCGGTCAATGGTATATCTCGGAAACCCGGTTTGGTCCCCTGGTTCATGCAAGGCTTGGCATTGCTGAAGAAAATTCCGGAAAACTGGTCGCGCTGGTCAGACAGGAAGCTAAAAAACTGGCTGAAGAAAAAAATATGGGGCTGATATTAACAGATGGTCCTCCCGGAATCGGATGCCCTGTTATAGCGTCTATCGGCGGTGCCACAGCACTGCTTGTTGTAACGGAACCCACGGTTTCAGGCGTGCATGACATGGGACGGGCAATAGAGCTTGCAGATCACTTCAAAGTCCCGGCCATGATATGTGTGAATAAATTTGACCTGAATCCAGATCAAACGAACGGTATTGAAAAGCTTGCAAAAGACAGAAATATAGCGATGGTCGGAAAAATTCCGTTTGATCCTGTCTTCACGGAATCAATGGTTCAGGGGAAAACGGTGTTTGAGTACAACAAAACATCCGATGTGAACGCTGCGACAAAACAGATGTGGGATAGAATTATGGCATCACCTGAAATGAATCCTTCCGGTGGGCAGATATCGGGATAAGGGCACTGTTGGAAAGAGGTAAATACGCCAAATGGCAGTTACAAAACTTGGTTAAAAAAACACTATTAAAAGGAGGAAACTAATCATTATGAAAAACGGAAGAATAGCCGTTCCATCCAACGGACAAGGCGGAATGGAAGGAACAAGAGCCGGGCATTTCGGCCACTGCGATGTATTCACATTTATTGATGTAGAAGATGGAGAGATTAAAAACATATCGGCAGTACAGAACCAGGGGCATGTTCAGGGCGGATGTATGGTGCCGGTAAATTTTTTGGCGGAACACAAAGTAAATATCCTGATCGTAGGAGGTATCGGCACGAGACCGTTAATGGGGTTTAAGCAAGTGGGTATTGATGTCTATTATGATGGTGAACGACCGGAAATAAAACCGGTTGTTGAGGACCTGATAGCAGGAAAGCTTAAACAGATTACTGATGACCAGGTTTGCGGTGGCGGCGGAGATGGAATGACTCTGCAATAAAACGGAGGATCATAGAATGAAAATAGCAGTCACATCCAAAGGAAAGGACCTTGATTCAGAGGTTGATCCAAGATTCGGAAGGGCGGCATATATACTGATCGTGGACACTGACAGTTTTGAATTTGAGGCATTGGACAATTCGGAAAATGTAAATGCATTTAAGGGTGCCGGCATTCAGGCTGCCACCATGATAAGTGACAAAGGAGCGGAAGTCCTGCTTACGGGCTTCTGCGGCCCAAATGCATTTAAGGCCCTTAATGCCGCCAATATAAAAGTGGCAAATGATGCTGCAGGAACAGTTAAAGACGCTGTAAATGCATTTAATGGGGGAAAAGTGTCTTTTGCTGATGCGGCAAATGTTGAGGGACACTGGTAACTAATAAAAATTACATAAAAGGAAGCAGCTATGGGAAGTACTCAGGAAGGAATAGGCATTGCGGACAAGCCGCCGGAACCGGATCCCGATGAACTGGCAAAACAGTCCCTGGTAAAAATTAAAAATAAATTTATTGTTATGAGCGGCAAAGGCGGCGTGGGAAAGACAAGTACATCCGTCAATCTTTCAACCGCTCTTGCTGCTAAAGGTCACAAAGTGGGGCTCATGGATGTTGATATTCACGGGCCGGACATCCCCAGAATGCTGGGACTTGAAGGCATGCTGGAAATCGATCCAAATCATAAGATACTGCCGAAAAGTGCTTCCAAAAATCTATCCGCTGTTTCCATTGAATCACTCATGCCGAACAAAGATGATGCGATTATATGGCGCGGTCCGATGAAACATACGGTCATCCGCCAGTTTATAGGAGATGTGGCATGGGGTGACCTGGATTTTCTGATTATCGACGCTCCTCCGGGCACAGGCGATGAACCGTTGACTGTGGCCCAGTTAATTAAGGATGCACATGCAATCATTGTGACCACACCGCAGGAAGTGGCCCTTGCCGACATACGAAAATCGATCAGTTTCTGCAAAACCGTTAAAATGGATATCTTCGGTCTTATTGAAAACATGAGCGGTCTTGAATGCCCCCACTGTGGTAAAATGGTGGATCTATTCGGTAGCGGCGGCGGCGAGAAAACGGCCAAAAAAGCCGGCATTCCATTTTTAGGAAAAATCCCCTTTGACTCCAAAATGGTGTCATGCGGAGATTCAGGCAAATTTTATCGTGATGCATACAAGGACTCCGTCGTGACAAGGGCTTTTGAAAAAGTTGCGGAAAAAATGGCAAAACTTGTGTCTTAACTGAGTGAGACTTCTGTTGAGCGAATCTCAATCAATTGTCTGTTGCTTGTTCAACAAACAAGCGGTACGAAGCATAAAAGGAAAAGCTGTGTTACAATTTAAAATAGTACAAAACGGTACATTTGAAATGACTCCGGAAACGGGCATGACCGATAACCGGCCCACATGTTCACTGATTGCATCTGACGGTTGGAATATATTGAATAAATGGAATGTATTGATCGACCTTGACCATCCAATTAAGGACAGTGCCGATCTTGTTAACTCACTTGCGTCCATAGACGTCGCCCCTGAACAGATACAAGTCATTATATTAACGCACCTTCATCCTGACCATATCGGTCATAAAGATTTGTTTTCCAATGCCCTGTTTATATTTCATGAAGATGAAAGATTATCCTTTCACTTTAAAGAAAATCGAGTATTCAAACTGGATGGCGATGTGGTTTATGAGCTTTCAGACGACGGATGGCCCCAATATGTGGACACTGTACCCGACCTTCAAAAGCTCGGTAACAGTATTTATATTCGGCATTGCCCGGGCCATACCCGGGGATCATTGGTGATTTTTGCATGCATTGAAGGTCTGGTATATGCTTTTGTCGGGGGGACATTTATTAACAAGGAGTATTATGAAAAGTGGCAGCCCCCAGGTATGTCCTGGAAACCCGAAAGCATTTACGAACATATGGCGTTCGTAAAAAAACATTCGGATGTAATTGTACCTGGACATGGCGAGCCATTTAGGATTTAACATAAAAAGATAAATAATAAGGGAAAATTAAAACCAAACAAAAGGATGTAATATGAGTACGATTAAAGTAACAACGCTTGTGGAAAATACAGTTCCGACGGGGCTATCCCCTCTTTTGGGAGAGCTTGGACTTTCCTTTTTAATCGATACGGGCGAAAAGAAAATTCTTTTTGATGCCGGTCAGGGATTGGCCATTTTAAACAATGCCCAGGCGCTGGGCATCGACTTGAGCGAAATCGACACGGTCGTTTTAAGTCACGGCCATTTTGATCATGCAAGGGGAGTAAAAAACCTTCTCGGCTGCAACAACAGATTTACGCTTGTTGCCCACCCCGAAGTTTTTGACAATAAGATGGCCGGAGGGGGAGGGAACTATTTATCTATCGGGATCTCCGATGACAAAGCGGTGCTTGAAAACAGCGGGATTAAGATTCTTCTTGATGAAAATTCCGTTGAAATCGCCCCCGGCATTCGAACCACCGGTAAAATTCCCTTGGAAACCGACTTTGAGGAAGTTGAAGCCATGTTTTTCAAAGGTGAAAGCGGTCATGAGATTCCGGACAAGATTGAAGACGACAGAGCATTGATATTGGATACTGAAAAAGGAACCGTTGTTATCTTCGGCTGCGCGCATCGGGGTCCCATCAACACCCTGAATCATGTGGTGCAGCTGACCGGAAACAAAAAGATACATGCGGTTATGGGCGGACTCCATCTATTGTTTGCGGATGATGAAAAACTCAAAAAAGTAGCGGCCTGTTTTCGTGATTTTAGTATCGAAAAAATGGTGATCGGGCATTGTACCGGGTTTAAGGCAATGGTCTCCCTGGTGAATGAGTTCGGCGACAAGGTCATACCCAACACGGTGGGAAATGTGATCGAGTTTTAATCTTAAGGAGATTTACGATGCCGATATTTGAATATTTATGTTTAGATTGCGGGAAGTCCGGTGAGAGCCTTATCGTTAAACTGGACGACCAGCCGCAATGCGGTTTTTGCGGCAGGGGCAACATGAAAAAACTTCTATCAGCGCACTCGTCAATGTCCGGTCCGGCTAAAAATAAAATGCCGGGGCCCGGCGATACTGCATGCTGCGGGTCCTCTCCGGATGAAGCAACCGGCTGTGCCGGACCAGGCAGCTGCTGTGGGAAGAATTTTGGTTAAAGCGATTGCCGGTTTCAAATAAGATAAAATTTCAGAATCAAAAATTCGGAGTAAAGAAAGAGTTCTTATGAGTGATGATTTCGACACATTTGTGGAGAGCCTGCAAAATCAGATATTTGATGAAACAAAAGAGGCATTTGGTGAGGCAGGATTTCAGAGATGGCGTAAGCCGCTTTATAGAGGAAGGCTTAAAAATCCCGATGTTCATGCGCGTATCACGGGTAAGTGCGGTGATACAATGGAGATTTTTTTAACATTTGAAAATGATCGTATAAAAGAGGCATCATATATTACGGATGGCTGTGGTTCAAGCACGGTATGCGGCTCCTTTGCCACAGAGATGGCCATCGGAAAAAATCCGGATGAAATTTCAGCTATCACGGGAGAAGCGGTGTTAAAAAGAATAGGCCGGTTTCCGAAAGAAGATGAACACTGCGCTTTTCTTGTTGCGGAAACACTCCAGGAAGCGCTGAAGCTCTATTTTGAAAATTATGCAAAAAATATTAAAAACATGAAAGGATAACAAGAATGAAAAAAATTGCGGTAATTGGTTGCGGTGCTTACATGGACAGCGGTTACGGATGCCCCGGGGAATGGAGATGCCTTAAAGCTGCGGCTTTGGGAGAAGGTAAAATCGAAGAACCTTCATCGGTAACCGCATTTGTAAAATGTGAATGTCCGGGGCGGGCACTTGTACCCACGGTGGGGATGGCCATGAAGATGTCGGAAATAAAACCGGACGCAATCTATTTAAGCTCATGCCTGGTCAATGCGAAACCCGGATGTCCATATTCAAATGCAGAGGAGATGGCGAAAATTATTGAGGATAAAACCGGCATTAAGGTGATTCTGGGCACCCATGAATATCACTGAAGGGCCGCTTGAATATTTGCACGCCAAAATAAAACCGATAGGCATTTTTCATACGGATGCCAAAAAAATTCCCAGACACTGGACTCTCTCCAATGTGGAAGGCATTTTAACCATAGAAAAGGAATATGCACTTGGTCTCAGGGATATAAAAACGAGTCAGCGCATCATCGTCATTTTTCTGTTCCATAAAAGCCCCGGTTTCACGTCTGAATTTCTTCTCCAGACGCCTCCGCACAAAAAAGAGGGGCTGGGAGTTTTCAGTATCTGCTCTCCGGTCAGACCGAATCCTATCGGCATGTCTGTTCTTGAGGTTCTGAAAATAGAGCGCCGTAAGATTTTTGTAAAAGGCATAGACATGTTGGATGGCTCTCCTGTGCTTGACATCAAACCATATGTTGAAAACAAACTTAACTGCCCCAGTTGTCAGGAATAGGAAGGAAAGTTATGACAGAAATATCAATTCAAGACTATAGGAGAATGGGACTATGACTCACGAAGATGCGGGACATTATGCTGCAAAACATCCAAAAGAGACTAAATATGATCCACAAATCTCGGAAGCATTAAAAAAGAAAATTTCTGATGGAAGGATTACATGTACAGCTGTTCATAAGATTGCGGAAAATCTAAATGTATCTCCGGATGAAGTCGGCAAAGCCGCAGATCTCCTGGAAGTACGATTAAGCAAATGCCAGCTGGGTCTTTTTGGCTATGGAAAGCAAAAGAAAATTATAAGCCCGGCAGAAAAAATATCTCAGAAGTTGGAAAAAGTAATCAAGGAATCGACTGCTGACGGCCGTATTTCATGCGCGGCATGCTGGGAGGCAGCCGAAAAAACAAGCTGCTCAAAACTGGATGTGTCAGAGGCGTGTGAAACAATCAAGGTTAAAATATCTCCATGCCAGATTGGAGCATTTTGAAAAAAAGTATTTTAGAAAATGGAAGATAAAAACGATAAAAACAAATTTGATTTCTGGCAGGATCATTCTTTAAAGTACCTTGAAATGGCCTTACGAACAGATAAAAAAATAATTATGAAGGATCCTGATGGATATGGCAAGAGAACAGGTGAATGCGGTGATACGGTTGAGATTTTTTTAAGAGTTCAGGACCGTTGCGTCAAAAACGTTTCATTTGACATTGATGGATGTTTGAATACAAATGCATGTGCAAATACTGTTGCCGGTCTTGCTGAAGGAAAAACAATCGCACAGGCATGGAAAATAACTCCTGAAAAAGTGATAGAGTTTTTAGAGACGTTACCCGAAGCGGAAACCCATTGTGCTGAGCTTGCAGTTGGCGCATTTTATCGTGCGTTATCTGATCTTAAAGCGATGAAACGTGATCCTTGGAAGAGAATGTACAAAAGGTGAAAATGATGACGACGCAAAAAGCATTTCAGGAGTTTTATCCGGATGACCTAAGTCACTGCTACGGCTGCGGCAGTCTCAATAGCCACGGATTACAAATCAAGAGTTATTGGGATGGTGAAGAAGCAATTGCCACTTTTTTGCCAAAACCCTACCACATAGCAGTTTCCGGCTATGTTTATGGTGGTTTGATTGCGTCGATTATTGACTGCCACTGTACAGGT
>JAUXCK010000207.1 GCA_030618925.1 Desulfobacteraceae bacterium | reverse complement strand
CATGGCGAGTGATCCCAGTGACTATGACGTGGGATATGCCGGTAACACCAATTCACAATTTCTTCAAAAAGTGTGCAATACAGAGTTGAATGCCCTTGAAAAACTGAATCAAAAAAATCCAAGCATAAAGGTTGGAACCAGTGTCACCATAGAGGGTGATATCAGCGGCACCTGCAGGAAAATTGTATCAAATCATTTTATATTTTGGGGACGGATTGAATATATTTTCTCGAATTATCAGGATGTTGAACCCCAGGGGGTCATACTCAACGGCACGCTCACAACGATTGTCGGTCTTCAAAGCAATGGATCTTGTACAGGCAGACTGTCTGTCTCAGGTGATTATTCCGGATATATGGACTATGATCTGATTGTCCAAACACTTCAGAGAACCGATGGATATTATTATATATCCCAGGACGAGGGCCAGGAAGAGAGGTTTGACTGGTCCCCTTGCAAATCAGAGGGAGGCCCGACGGCAGATATTGCAGATCAGGAAACAGCCAAGGCGGTGTTGTTTGCCGCCTACTCCGGAATCGCCTACGAGCAGGAGAGCAATATCCTGTATGGTATCATGCTTGGCGATGTGATCGGGCTATCTGAAAAAGTGGCCAATTACGTCATTAACAGTATGGGAGGGATGGACCCAAGCGAGCTCCTTCCTTTAGGACTGAAACTTCTTGCCAGGCGCCCGGTTGAAATAGATATTCCCCATACTCCCAGCGGCAGTATGTTCAGTTTTGCCATTGATCCGGGCCCTGCATCTGGTGATAAAACAAAAGACGGTAAAAATTATATCAGTTTTACAGCCACATTATCGCTTGATTTCAACAATTCAGGCTATTATGTGGGCGGTTCAACTGCAAATGACAGAACCTATTATGGTAGCGCGGACACCAATGACATTGTTGCTGATCTGAAAGGATATTTTTTCCTTGATATAAATTCCCTGGCCCTGGATATTCTCTTTACAAAAGTGGATGTTGGTCTCAATAACACCCTGACCATTTCCTATAGTGAACCATCAGAACATGATGTGAGCATTGATCAATGGAATGTCTCCTTTGATATAAAGTACGGAGTGGATGATCTTAACACTCCCAATGATGAACCGCTCAACTATAAGATTGTTCCCAAAATCCTTCCCATACCCGATTATGAGATTGACAACAGGGACTACACGGTTAACGGCAGCTTTACCCTGGACGGCGAAAAAACATTTACCTACAATAACATGCGTTACGTGCAGTCCCAGACCGGTTCAGACCTTTTCATTAATATAAACGGCCTTCTGGGCGTATCCGCGCTCGGAGGAATGGTTTTAGTCGAAACCTTTGACGATATTACCATGGAGGACGGGGCATGGACATCAGGCTCGTTACCCATCACCGGCGTATCCACGTCGGATGCCGCAACATTTACCAGTGACGGCTCTGTTGGATTCTCGGGCAATCTCGGCACATGGTCTGTTGAAAACTGGCAGGAAGATTTAAATCCATTTTAATCGTCACGCACCCCAAACACGGAATACCCTCCCCCCGGCACGATCGGGGGGAGGCCTGTTTTCACCGATCCCTTCTTTGGTTTTTGCTCACCCTGCTTACGCCTCTATAAATCCTTCCAATACCAATCTTAAACTCGGAAAATATCCTGATTGGTACCCATCGAAGGCTTGACACCCAATCCGCTTTCCGGCTATACACCCTTTTATGGTTAGGCCCGTCATGAACCGAGTTAATTAGTGCCCATACCCCATGGCATTTCTATGGCAATGGTTGAACCGATATGCAGCGGGCAGAAAATAAACTGAATGCAAATTTTATACAATTCAAGAACCCATCAACATGTCTGAGCCCAAAAAAGCAATCCTCATCGGGGCAGGTAACCGCGGCAGAATATATGCGTCCCATGCAGAAAAAAATCCCGGAATGCTCAACATCGTCGGCATAGCAGAACCGGTTAAGGAACGAAGAGAAGCCCTCGCCAGGCAACATGGGATTGCATCAGAAAACATTTTTACTTCATGGGAAAAACTCCTCGCCCTCCCTCGAATGGCCGACGGCGCCATCATCGCAACTCAGGACACCATGCATGCTGAACCGGCTGTAAAGGCCCTTGTGAACGGATATCATGTGCTTCTGGAAAAACCAATGGCGCTGACACCGGAAGAGTGCATCAGAATCGCCGATACCGCGCACCGAACCGGCCTGACCCTTAACATATGTCATGTGCTGAGATACACAAATTTTTTTTCAAAAATAAAGTCAATCCTCTCAGAGGGTGTCATCGGTGATATCCACACCATCTACCATGCTGAAAATGTATCTTATCATCATATGGCCCATTCATATGTCAGAGGAAACTGGCGCAGAAGCCATGAGGCCTCACCCATGATCCTGGCCAAGTGCTGCCACGACCTTGACCTTATTGCCTGGTTTGCGGAAAGCCAACCGAATTATATCAGCTCTATCGGCGGTCTGGATCACTTTACATTCAAAAACGCACCAGAGGGTGCTCCCGGGCGATGTACCGATGGATGCCCGGCAGATGCAAAATGCCCGTATTATTCCGTTGATACATATCTTTATGGAAAACATATGAAAATGGCTGTTGCCAGGACCGATTCAACTTTTTTTTCCCTTGCGGCAAAACTGTTGCTTCGGTTTCCAGGGTTAATCAAGCGGATCCCCGGGCTGGCAAAATATTCTATATGGACATTATGGCCCACCACCACAATTACTTCGGATACCTCAAAGAAGGGAATAATGAACGCCCTGAGAGAAGGTCCCTACGGGAAATGCGTTTACCACTGCGACAATGACCAGGTGGATCACCAGGAAACGATTATTAAGTTTAACAACGGTATCACGGCTGTATTAAAAATGCACGGCCTTGCAGCACAGGAGTGCCGCACCCTCCGGATGGACGGCAGCAGGGGCACACTCCGTGGAAAATACGGCGCCGGCGGACACCTTGAAGTTCAAATGCACGAAACTGGAAAAAAAACGGTTTACCCTGTTCAGTCAGACCTTCTCGGTCATGCCGAAGGTGATGCAGGTATCATGAAAAATTTTATAACCGTCTTGAATGGCGGCAGAGGACTCACAACAGCGCAAGATTCAGTCATGAGCCACCTCATGGCGTTTGCCGCCCATGAGGCCAGAACAGATCAAAAGGTGGTGATGTTTTAGACACTGTGTCAGCACGTGTGTGCCTGCCGATTGGCTGTTACATCGCCTCCATGTTTTCTAATATTGTTCAAATACGGGTTACAATATGAAAGTAGATGGTAAAGACGTTCGTCCCATATGGTTATCTGAAAATATGAAAACAGTGAATATCATTGATCAGCGGGTCCTGCCCCATGAATTTGTTGTGGTTGAAATGAAAACGGTTGATCATGTTATCACAGCCATTAAAGACATGTTCGTGAGAGGGGCCCCGCTGATCGGTGTGACGGGTGCTTATGGTGTTTATCTGGCTGTTATAACGTGTCCAGGGAAAGCTGTCTCTGAGGCGCATCTGATCAAAGAATGCAATCGGCTAAAAGCGGCAAGACCGACTGCGGTGAATCTTGTCTGGGCTGTTGATCGGGTTCTTGCCGCCGTACTAAAAGAGAACCACACCGAATATGAAAATACGGCCCTCCACGCAGTCACCACAATCGCCGAAGAGGAGGCTGAAAACTGCAGGAAAATCGGTGAGTATGGACTGCCCCTGATTGAGGAAATCTGCAGCAAACGGAATGGCGAACCGGTTAATATCCTGACGCATTGTAATGCAGGCTGGCTGGCGTGCATTGAGTATGGTACAGCAACTGCACCCATCTATGCGGCATTTGAAAAAGGAATCGACATACACGTGTGGGTGGATGAAACCCGACCCCTGAATCAAGGGGCCCGGCTGACCGCCTGGGAACTGGGGAAATGCGGGATCAAGCATACCATTATTACGGATAATGCAGGTGGGCATCTTATGCAGCACGGCATGGTGGACATCACCATTGTCGGTACGGATCGGAGCACCTGCACCGGGGATGTTGCCAATAAAATCGGTACCTATTTAAAGGCCCTTGCAGCAAAAGACAATGACATTCCTTTCTATGTGGCACTGCCCTCAAGTACGTTTGACTGGTCTTTGAGAGACGGTATCAAAGAAATTCCTATTGAAGAAAGGGATCCGGATGAGATACGGTATGTTCAGGGGTTGAATCAAGGGAAAATAATAAATGTCCTGGTTCCCCCCGCCGGCAGTACCGCAGGTAACTATGCCTTTGATGTGACCCCTGCGCGGCTGATCACCGGGTTTATTACTGAAAGGGGAATCTGCAAAGCCAATGAAGATGCCATTTTAAAATTATTCCCCGAAAAATCAAATTGACCGTCATGTTTGGTAACCGCCTCGATGCGGAGACATGCAGTCATCTGGAAAATACGGACTTATGCTGACAGATATTGAAAAAAAAATCATGGCGTCCATCCAGGGCGATATGCCTGTAGCCGAGCGCCCCTATCTGACCATCGCCAAAAAACTTGGAATCAGTGAAGATGCCCTGCTTGAAACATTACAGGATCTATGCAATAGAGGCATCATCCGTCGATTCGGGGCAACCCTTCGGCATCAAAAATCCGGATTTTCGGCCAATGCCATGGTGGCATGGCATGTTGATGCGGCACGGGTCGACGAAGTTGGAGAAATAATGGCCTCTTTTAAGGAGGTGTCACACTGCTACAGGCGCAAGCCGGAAAGAGATTGGCCCTATAACTTATATACCATGATCCATGCCAGGGATAAAGAATCCTGCCGGGACATTGCCCGGAAGATATCGGAAAAAACATCGGTCAATACCTTCACGCTTCTGTTTAGCCGAAGAGAGTTTAAAAAAACCTCTATGAAATATTTCCCGCCTGCGTGACGGTCCCGTGGCACCAAGGACCTTAGGAGGGCTCAACCGATCTGCAAATAGTGCTGTAAAGGTGCCATCATTCATCACTCTGCGCCAAAAGACACACCGCATATTCTTCTTGTTAACCCCTGGATTCACGATTTTGCCGCCTATGATGTCTGGGCAAAACCAATGGGGTTTCTGGCCCTTGCATCCATACTCAGAATGCATGGATTTACAATTTCGTATATCGATTGTCTGAATCGCTTCCACCCCAGGGCAAGGAGGACACCCCCATTTGCGCGGGATGGCCGGGGGCCATATCTCAAAAAGCAAATCCCAAAACCCCGGGGCCTTGAAGATATCCCCCGGAATTATTGCCGATATGGAATTAAAGAGAAATGGTTCCGGGAAGATCTTCTGGCACTGCCGACCCCCGACCTTGTTCTGATGACATCACAGATGACCTACTGGTACCCGGGTGTCAGGGACACATTAACGGTTATTCGAGACACCTATTCAGATGATGTGCCTGTATTTCTCGGTGGGACGTATGCCTCCCTTTGTCCTGCCCACGCAAAAGCCTGTCTAAAGATAGATAAACTGATCCAGGGATCTGCTGAAGATTCGATACTGGCAATCACGGGCCGTGAAACGAATTTCCCGGTAACGCCGGAATTCAACCCGGGCGATCTGGATTCATATCCATACCCGGCTTTTGATCTGCAGACAAGAATCAATTATATCCCCATTCTGTCCTCAAGGGGATGTCCTTATTCCTGTGCATACTGTGCATCTAAATTTTTGAACCCCCACTACAACCGTCGGCATCCGGATAGGGTTGTGGATGAGATTAAATACTGGCACCGCCGGT
>JAUXCK010000179.1 GCA_030618925.1 Desulfobacteraceae bacterium | reverse complement strand
TCCTTGGCTCACAGAACGACATGGCTACGATCCGACTTCATCAACAAAGCACTTTCTCAAACAAAAGGGAACAGACCCGGAGCGGCTAAACTTCTGGGGATTACCCGGCAGGCGCTCCATTATAAAATCAAGGCACACGGGAAGCAAATCATATAGTGTCCATCCAGCACCAATGATCCTGTTTCATTAACCGGAGGACTCAACAATAAAACCCTATTCAACATCTTCATCATCTTCGCAGGGGCCGACCTCCCCCTTTAAGATTAAAAATGTGCGCCTGTTCATTGCTTTTCGCATATTTTTTAATTCCAGGTTCTATTACCCGGTCTTTACCATCCTTTTTCTCGACTTTGGACTGACCTTGTCCCAATTTGCCCTGCTGAATGCAGCCTGGGCAGCAGCTATTGTGGTGATGGAAGTGCCATCAGGGGCGCTTGCCGATATCATCGGGCGAAAAAAACTGCTGATTGCAGCCGGCACACTCATGATCATGGAAATGCTGATTCTGTGCTTTTCCCCTAAAGGCGACCCCACCTTCTTATTCGCTCTATTTCTGTTGAACAGAATTCTGTCAGGGACAGCAGAAGCGTCTGCCAGCGGGGCTGATGAAGCCCTGGCATACGATACCCTGGCAAAAGAGGGGCGGCCGGAAGACTGGGGAAGGGTCCTTGAAGTACAGATGCGTTTTCAATCCATTGCCAATATCATCGCCATGAGTCTGGGAGCCGCCGTGTATGATCCGGCACTCATCAAAACAGCCCTTGACGGTCTCGGACTCGATATCCCCATTAATCAGGACATCACCCTTCGGATCCCCCTTTTCCTGACATTGATCATGTCCCTTTTGACCCTTGGGACCGCCTTTCTAATGAAAGATCCCGACACTTCCGAGGCGTATCCCGAAGATACGCCCGAACAATGCCAGGCGTCCGTCAAACAGGCGTTTCTTCACACTTTCCAGGCCGGCCGATGGATTCTGCAGACGCGTTTTGCGCTTGTGGTTATTCTTGCAGGCCTCTTGTTTGACGGGGTCATCCGGATGGTCATTACCCTCTCAAGCCAGTATTACCGCTTAATCCAGTTGCCCGAGGCCACCTTTGGCATCATCGGCTCCGGGGTTGCGGTCCTGGGGCTGTTTGTCCCCCGAATTTCCCGGCTTATGACCCTGAAATTTCCACCGGCCGCAAATTTTGCCGTGGTGGCCGGCATTATCCTTCTGGGGCTTGTGGGGATGATGTTTTTTATCCCCTATACCGGTTTAATTCCGGCTGTTATCCTTTTCAGCGGCATGTTTATGACCGGTTTTTTTGTGAGCCATTATTTAAACCGTATAACAGCTTCCCACAACCGGGCGACAGTACTGAGTTTTAAAGGGCTTAGCTTTAACCTGTCTTATGGGATTTTTGGAATTTTTTATTCCCTGCTGATCACATGGTCGCGAAACCGGCTACCTGCCGGCTTGAATACTGCCGGGAACCAAAATGTGGAAAATCAGATCTTTATCGACACATTTTCCTACTTTCCCTGGTTTTTTGTTTTTCTGCTAATGGCCGTCTGCATCGTCTCGGCAAAACTGCTGAAGCATACTGACACTCACAAACAGAAGGGGTAAACTTGCACTGGATTCTACAACATGCCATATGATATAACCGAACCGGTGAATGAACTTAAAACCATGGGGAATCATCGGACATACTTGGACAGCCTGTTAAAAGAGGCGATACGTATCTTTCATCTGCTGAATGATAAAGACAAAACCCTGGCTCAAAAAACTGTTGCCAAGATAATTTTGTTCCGGCGGCAAATTTATGAAAAAGCAGCAAGCCTCGGGTATGTTCAGAGATGCATTGATGCCATCCCCGTTTGTAAAGGGGAGTGCTGCAGATGGCATTTCCCGAAAAACCTGAATTGCACTGACCTGTTTATTGCGCTTTGCAACATTTCTTCAAAGGAACTGATTGCCCTCCAACGTGAGATCGTATGTCATGACGGAAAAGATCAATGCCCTGTTCTTGGAAAAAACGGGTGTCTGCTTTCATACTACAGCAGGCCGACTGTATGCGCTATTTCCTATCCTTGTTTTGCAGGGGAGTCATTTCATACATATATTGACAAAAAACGAATGGAGATAAACAGGTTAAGTTTAATTTTGAAAGCGCTTTTTCAGAAAGAAAAAAAAGTGTCTGGAGGCCATGTCCATGAAAACCAGGTTTAGCAGTTTTGCTGCCCTTGCCCTGCTCGGATTGATTCTTGCCGGCTGCAGCCTAAGTCATTCACAGCTTAAGGGAACGCCTTTTGACAAAAGCAGGGACCGTGCGTTAGAAAGACAGATCACTGTATTTAAAAATGTCACCCTCGTCCCCATGACGGGTGAAAAGGTCATTAAACATCAAACCGTCATGGTCAAAGGAAGCAGAATCGCCGAGATCGGCCCACAACTGGAAGGGGGCATCCCTGAAAATGCGCGCATCATAGAGGGCGCCGGCGCCTTCTTGATGCCGGGCCTTTCCGATATGCACATGCATCTGAGAGATGACTGGCTGAGCCCCACCTGGCCGGTTTCCCCTTTGAACTTATATCTGGCCAACGGTGTCACCACCATCAGGTGTCTTGGCCCGGTTGGCAAATCTCCAGACTATGCCCTCAGGTGGCGGGAGGATATAAAAAAAGGCGTGCTTGAAGGCCCGGCCATATATACGTGCGGCAAGCAGCTCCGCGGGCCGGTAGCAGATCCAGAAAAAACTGTCCTCGAGCAAAAAAAAAGGGGGTTTGACTTTATCAAGCTCTATTCATTTCTGTCCAAAGAAGAGTTTCATGAAGCAATGCATACTGCCGGGGAAACAGGGATGTACACAACCGGTCATATTCCTTTTCAAGTCGGATTGGACGGCGTCCTGGCCGGGGGGATGGATGAGATCGCCCATATTGAGGAACTGTTATGGGAATTCGTCGACTTTGACAGAGATAAAAATTTATCATGGGTGGACTGGATGACCTATGTGACGCATGCTGCATATCAGCACTACAAGACCTATTTCAATCTTGACAAGGACGCATTTAACCGACGATTTGAGCCGGAGATTTCAGCTGTCGTAAAAAACCTGCGCGCCGCGAATATCCCCATTTGCACAACCCTGGCACTGGATGACCTGATTGTTCAAAAACTTTATACGCCTGATGCGTTTCTGGAACGCCCGGAAAACATGTATCAGCCCCAGGGCTACCTGGAAACCTTCCTTCAGGGCAAAGAGAAACATCAGCTTCAGTTCAGGAGAGTGAAAAGGTTGGCGCCTGTCAAGCATAAGGCGGACATAAAATTACTCATGGAACTGCATCGGGCAGGCGTCCCCCTGCTTCTGGGAACAGATGCCGGGACGGGCAGGATGGGGATGATACCGGGGGTGTCTATCCACGATGAGTTACAGGTTCTGACTGAAAACGGGTTCACCCCATATGAAGCAATTGCCACCGGCACCATCAATGCCTCTAAGGTTGTCCGGAAGATGACCGGCAGGGATGACTTCGGCACGATTGAACCGGGTAAACGGGCTGATTTAATCCTCCTCGATAAAAACCCCCTTGAGGATGTGGCCAATATTAAATCCCATCGCGGTGTGATGGCAGCCGGAAGATGGTATGACGCCGCAACACTCCAAAAAATGATCATCCCCAGCGTGCCGATCAAAGGCGCAATCCACAATGTGCATGAGCCGAGCAACACTCACAAAACCTATATTGACATTGTGATCGGCAGAAACTTTATGGGCAAACTGCCGGATGATATTGACACGATCGTGGTCACAGGACCCGGGGGAGACCTTCAAATCAGCAGGGATGACTTTATCTTTTTGCCCCAATTCAGGGATTTTTGGATCAGGATACCCGGGTCACCGAAAATCGGACCCTATATATTTACTGTCAAAAGCGGTAACAGAAAAGGGTCTGTAACCGATACCCAGTTTGATATCCTGACCATTCCAATCCCTGATGCCGGCAAGTCAGTGCCGGCGGAAAAGGCAATTCTTCGCACCACTACCCCTACCTTTTCCTGGGAGGCAGTGAAACTGTCAACGCCCATGTGCTATCAGCTGGAAATCAATAAACTTCGCAGGGGCCGCGTCTATTCCACAGGCCCGGTTAAAGGCATGCTTTCCCATAAGGTTCCTCACGGGGTTTTGACGCCCGGGCAGTCCTATGTGTGGCGGATACGCGTCACAGACAATGACAATTGGATAGACGTGCAAAACCGCTCTCACAGCGTGTGGAAAAGTTTTACATTGTCTCGGGAGGAATAGGATCTACTGGACCATGCCGGCCATCACCCCTTAGCCAAATGAAGGGCGATCCGTCAGCAGTTTCAGCCATTTGGATATGTTGGCGTACCCGGATATGTCATATTGCACAAATTGAGTGACAATGACTATCGTTCCCATATTAATATCAGCCAGGGTAAACGCTTCACCCAGAATGTACTTTCTGTCAGACAGATGATTGTCCAGAATTTTAAATAGCCGTGGCAACGCGTCCTTGGCTTCCTGCAGAATGGTATCATCCCGCTCATCCTCGGGGACTGAAAACTTCTGTGAAAACATTTTGAATAAATGCGTCTGCACTTCCAGGATCCCCCAGTAGCTCCATTGATCGATCAAGGCCTTATCTTCCGGGGAATCTCCCAGCAGCTCCGGTTTGTGCTTTGCCGCCAGATAATTGTTTATGGCCATGGATTCCCACAGCACAAACTCCCCGTCCACAAGGCAGGGCACTTTCCCATTCGGGTTTAGTTTCAAAAATTCATCTGAATTCTGCTCGTCTTTTGCCAGGTCCATCGGGACTTCTTCGTATTCCAGGCCTATTTCTTTTGCAAGAACATGATTGCGAAAAGCACTGCTCATTTTTGTGCCGTAAAGTTTTACCATAATGACCTCCATTTTGGATTTAAAATTAGTGATACTACCATTTTATTAAAGCTGTCCACCGACAAGCCCGGATTCTGACTAAAAAAATAAACAATTACGAATGATAAACATGGCCCGCTGCGACCGGTGGCCGCACGCACGGAGCATGGGGCAGAGCCTTAAAAAATCGTGTTCAGGGTTTCATTCACCGCTGTGGCCTCATTAATGATTCTTTCCATGAGTTCTGCCACTGTTGGCACATCTTTTATGCATCCGGCCGTTATAAACCACTGCATGATCGGATACACATCCGATCCATCAGCAATCAGGACCGGATCCTGCTCCGTGTGAAAAAGCTCATGTCCCTCGCTAAAAGTACCAATCGCCACGAAGCGGAAGCCGCCATGACTAAGGCCCACGAACTCATGAGGAAATACAACATCGATCTGCTGAGAAAATCGTCTCATCGAAATTTTGTCAGCATGTTTATCGGATCTCCGGCGTTGCGGCATCACCGGGAGGAATATCATCTGGCGAACCTGTTGCAGAAATACTATTTTGTCCAGGGTCTCTGGGTATCATCCTATGTCCTCGCAAAAGAAAAAATGGGACGTGTCTTTGAAATCAGCGGGGTTCCTGAAAATGTCAAGATCGCTTCCTATGTCTATGATTTCGTCAAAAACACCATCGACATGCACTGGCGCCGCTACAACCAGCGGGGTACGTTGAACCGGTATCGCAAGACAGACTTTGCCGTCGGATTGGTCGAAGGCTTCTGCAATAAACTCTCCGCCCAGAAACCAATACCATCACACCGGGGGGAAACGACAACTGCCTTGATAACCACGGAAGACCCTATGCTCGGTGCCTACATGTCGCATAAATATCCTCGGACCAGAACGTTTCAGCGATCCGCTTCGAGCCAGAACGACCAGGTGCTCAAACATGGGTATGACATCGGCAAAGATCTGGTCATATCGAAGGGAATTGAGGATAGGAAGAACAGTCATAAATTTTTAAATGAATAGATACCCGGGTCCAAAGGGCCCGGCACTGGGTTGCCCCTAAGGGGCTTTATCACCAGTATATGAACCAGAGAAGTCATAAGTCAGAATGTCGTAAAGTGCTAAAATGTTTTAATGCTGGAAAACGAATGAACATCGAACGTCCAACATCGAATTTTGAATTTGAAAAAATGAAGAAACAGAAATAATTCGGTATTGGTTTTTTGTTTTCATTCAACATTGGACGTTCGATGTTGGACGTTCATCTTTATAAAATCATCATTGTAAATGATGGAAGAAGGTTATGAGGTTATAAGACGCAACATCCCCTTGACAAAAACCGACCCAGACTATAG
>JAUXCK010000190.1 GCA_030618925.1 Desulfobacteraceae bacterium | reverse complement strand
GACCCCGCGAATTGTACCCAAATTTTCCATATTCTCTGAACCGGATCTCTATTCCATTAAAGCAAAAATATTTAGAAAATCTTTTTTTGATGTCATGTGGTTTTTTTGGGTCTTTATTATTTTGCAGATTATTGAATGGCTGCATGATGCGGGGATTTTACCGGTTTTATTTAAAGTGCCATAGGCATTTACGCCAAGATTCTTATGAAAATCAACACAATTCTTAATAGATACCTGTTTAAGGAGATGCTTCTCCCTTTTAGTATAAATCTGCTGTTTTTCACCTTCATTTTTTTTATGAGGACGATCCTCGACATTACCAATCTAATCGTTAATTACAAAATGAGTGTATGGCTTGTCCTGTTAATGCTGATATATTCCATGCCTTTTTTTTTTCAATATGTTATTCCCATGTCGGTGATGATGGCGGTTCTCTTGACATTCCTTCGATTATCCAACGACAATGAGATTATCGCGCTTAAAGCCGGTGGCGTCAGTATTTACAGGTTCCTCCCACCTGTTTTCCTGTTTTGCCTTATGGGGTGCCTGCTGACCGGTTTCATGACAATTTACGGATTGCCCCTCAGCAAAGTTTCGCTGAAAAAGCTGATGATCGATGCTGCGGCATCGAGCATAGATGCAGGCATAAAAGAAGGGAGATTTAATGACAACTTCAATGGGGTCATGCTGTATGTGAACAAGGTCGATATAAAGAATAAAGAGATGATAGATATTTTCGTCGAAGACCAGAGAACGAAAGGCGTTGTGAGTACAATTATCGCACCAAGGGGACGTATTTTCAGCGAACCCGGGAAGCATGTTTTCCATTTCAATCTGTTTAACGGAACCATCAACCAGGTCGACCTCAAAAACCAGACAAACCATTCGATAAATTTTGATGTCTATGACATCAGGCTTGACCTTAAAAAGGAGGCTGCGCTTGTCAATGAGGGGCAGAAAGACGACGACGAGATGGCACTTGGGGAGTTATACCACTTTTTGCAGACGCGCCAGGACAAGGATGACATTTATTTCAGGGCATTGATGAAGTTTCACGAGAAATTTTCAATCCCATTCGCCTGCCTTGCGTTAGGGCTCCTGGCCATTCCCCTGGGGTTACAGTCAAAAACCGACAAGCGATCGCTCGGTATCATGCTTGGCCTGGTTCTTTTCTTGCTCTATTATTTGATACTCACCATAGGCTGGTCTTTCGGCCAAACAGGCATTTATCCACCCATTATCGGCATGTGGGTGCCGAATGTGGTCATGGGCGGGTTTGGTCTTTTCCTTTTGATACGATCTGCAAAGGACCGTCCTGGGATGTTCAATTTTTTAAAGACAGGGGTTAAGAAGTAAACGACGCAATATCATGCCAATCCTCCATAAATACCTGATCCGTGAAATCTTAAAATACTTTTGTATTGTTTTGATCCTGGTTGTGAGCATTTATGTGATAGCCGATTATCTGGAGAATATGGATGAATTCATTTTTGCCGAGATGTCGCTGCTGAGGGCATTGGGGTTTGTCCTGCTTCGAACCCCCTTTATGACTGTAAAGTTTATCCCGGTTGCACTATTGCTTTCTGTGCTCATTACCTTGGGCCTGATGAGCAAAAACAACGAGCTCATCGTTTTAAAAAGCAGCGGCATAAGCATTTTCTATATTCTACGGCCCGTACTGCTGATCGGCTTTTTTTTCGGTGCCCTTCTTTTTCTCATTTCAGAGGTCGTCGTTCCCATTACCATGGTAAAGGCCAATAGTATATTGCAGAATGAAATCCGGAAGGGATCGGCCGTCACGTCAAAGGATAAAAATATCTGGTTCAAAGGAAACCGGAAAATTGTTCATATCCAGTATTATCAACCCGCCACCAAGACCCTTTTTGGTGTGACCTGTTATTATTTTGATAGGGATTTTCGATTACGTAAACGGATCGATGCCCAGAGAGGGGTTTTTGGGCCGGAGGGATGGGTGCTGTCTAAAATCATGGAACAAATTCTGGACCGGGAAACAGGGCAGTACAATGTTTTTTTTCATAATACACGATCGGAAAAATTTGATTTTTTACCGGAAGATTTGCAAAAAGTAATTAAAAAATCAGAAGAGATGAATTTCAAGGAGCTTTTAACCTACATTCAAAGAGCAGAAGCCGAAGGGTATGACGCAACAACTTTTCGGGTCGATTTGTATGCCAAAACCGCATTTCCATTTATCTGCATCATCATGTGTGTTTTAGGAACAGGACTGGCTGCGAAAGGAACAATCAGCAGGGGGCTTCCCAAAAGCATTTCTTTGGGTATCGGCATTGCTTTTCTTTACTGGGTTTTTTTTAGCTTTTGTCTTTCACTCGGCTATGGTGAGCTTTTCCCGCCCCTTGTCGCTGCATGGGTCGCCAACCTTATTTTTTTATCTATTGCTACGGTGTTACTCCTGAACGCGGAGTAGAAAGAGTCACGTCCCGGCGGGGTCGAGCCGGCCTGCAGTGGCTGTTTGGGAGAGTTTAACGGTCAGGTGGATCCGGTTTTTGTCAGCCCTTCAGCTGTTTCCACGATCGTCTTCCAGGCCTGAAGAACATGACGCTCCCCGGTGTTTGTCTGACCAATACAGATGCGCAGCACAAATTTATCATTTAATATTGTATGGGTTAAAAATAAAGTGCCGCTTTGATTGAGGGTGTCCAGCAGATTCTGGTTGAAAGAGTCCCCGTTTTTGTGCCTGAAACAAATAAGGTTCAACGGCGCAGGTGCCATAAGCTCGAAATCCTCAGACCTCTTGACCCACCCGGCAAAACGCTGGGCCAGTTCAACGTGACGCCTGATATGGTGTTGCAGGCCGTTCACGCCGTAATAGCGAAGGACGAACCAGAGTTTTAAAGCACGGAAGCGCCTGCCCAGAGGAACATGCCAATCCCGGTAGTCAAAAACAGCCCCTTGGTCGGTTGCCTTGTTGCGAAGGTATTCCGGCAAAATACTCAGGGTTTGGATGAGAACTTTCCGATCAGCCACATAGAAGCAGTCACAATCAAAATTGGTAAACATCCACTTGTGAGGATTAAAACAATAGCTGTCTGCCAGTTCCATTCCATCATGGATATACCGGTACTCCGGACACAGGGCGGCTGTGCCTGACATGGCCCCATCCACATGCAGCCAGATTCCCTCCTCACGGCAGATTCGACCGATCTCGGGCAGCGGATCAAGGGCATTTGAGGATGTCGTTCCGGCAGTCGCGCAGACAAAACAGGGCAAACGGCCGGCCTGGCGATCTTCGGTTATCTGGCGGGCAAGGGCATCTGAAGACATGGCAAAAGTATCATCAACGTCTATTATCCGGAGATTCCGCGCACCCAGGCCTGCTATTTTAACAGCCTTTTCAATGGAGGAATGTGTTTGGCTGGAGGCATAGGCCACGAGGCGCCCGTCACACCCGTGGGCGTTGGTGTCATGGTTCGTCGCCCGTTCACGGGCAGCCAGAAGGGCGCACAGGGCTGCACTCGACGCCGAGTCCTGGATGACCCCGCCGCCGGCAGTCTTTGACGTAAATTTTTCGGGCAGTCCGAGCATATCTACCAGCCAGTCGAGCACATGGGTTTCCAGCTCTGTGCAGGCCGGACTTGTTGACCACAGCATGCCCTGGACCCCGAGGCCGGCTGCCAGCAATTCTCCTAATATGGCCGGCCCCGAGCTGTTTGCAGGGAAGTAGGCAAAAAAATTAGGGGACTGCCAATGGGTCAGCCCCTGGACAATGATATCATCTACATCTTTGAGGATACTCTCGAACGAATCGCCATTAATGGGTGGCTCGGATGGAAGCAGATCGCGAATTTGGCCTGGCTCAACCCGGGACAATACCGGGAAGGACTCTATTTTTTCGTAATAGTCGGCGATCCAGTCCACAACAGATCGGCCATAATGGCGAAACTCATCCATGGACATGTGATAATTCTTTTTTTCAGACACCTTTCCCTCCCTGGGACCTAATCCCCTTTGTACTTCAGATGTCAAATCCCTTTTTGGCATCGATTTCGATTCCGCCAACGCCAACGGCTCTTCACCTTCTAAATAAGTTATGGTTTGAAGCCCGTAACACGCTGGAGGATATTATGGACAAATTCAACTGCCTCGACTTCGATAAATCCGGCATTTTCCATGTATTCGCAAACCTCTGCATCACTGTGGGCACGGCCTTTACTTCCGAACAATGCCTCATGTATCGACCAGGTTGCAGCAATTTTCGGTCCTGTTTTCTCATTGTTTAAGTTTTCAGCAATGATATGCATGACACCACCTGATGGGAGCATGGAAAACGCTTTATCGATTATAGTCTGTGCTTCACCCGGCCCGTATTGAGTCAGGTTACCGTTAAGCATGACCACATCAGCGCCTTCCGGGAATGGGTCTCGCGTAAAGTCGCCCCCATGGGTCTTGATTCGATCTGAAAGACCCGCTTCCTCAATCAACTCATTCGTGACCTTACACACATTGTCGAAGTCGAACACGAGAGCACCAAGATTCGGGAAACGTCTGCACAAGGATACACAATAGGCGCCTGAACCGCCTCCAAGGTCCAGCACGAGGCTGTATTTGGAAAAATCAAACTGTTTTGCAAGCTTGCTCCCTGCTCCCAGGCCGACATTAAACATGGCCCGGGTGAGTGCTTCGGCATATTCGGTTGTCATTTTTTCATAAATACCAAGGACTGATGGCGGGGCTGGATTGGAAAGCCGGTCGGCCAGGTTAATCCAATCTGCAAAGTCTCCTTTTCCCATAAGCGACCATGCACCGAAATAGCGCGGCTTGCTCTCGACCAGATACATGTCCACATCCGGTGCATTAACATATTTATTTTCTTTCTTCTCAAGTAATTCCATCGCGGCACAGGCCACAACCAGTCGCTCTGCATTGAGCAAAGAAAGGCCGCAAGCATTGGCAATTGCTTCAATAGTACCGGCCCCTTCAGAGATTTTTGTAAAAAGACTGAGTTCAATGGCAGCCATTAATGTACCGGCGTGTTTAAACCCAAATCCGATATTTTGAATTCGTTCAGTTCCAATTCGTTTCGTATCATGTGATGATGCCATTGCATGATCTCCTTTCATGTCGTTTATAAAGGCATGGGAATTAGAGAATGACCCGGAAGTTAGGTTATAGTATTCTCCACAGGATCTTTGTCAATAAGATGTGCTGTTTTTTTAAGTGAAATGTGATAAACATGCAATCTTGGCATTTTGAACCCGGTCATCATGACCGATAAGGGCGTGTTGCCTTCAGGAGGGTTAAATGATTAAAACCATTAAAGAAAGTGCGTTATTTCAGGTTGCCAATCCAAAAAGTGTCGCCTTTTTCGGCGCATCAAACAATTTCAACTCCATGGGGTCCATACAATTTTCATCTTTTAAAGCCATGGGGTTCGAAGGAGCGGTATACCCTGTCCATCCCAGGGAAAAAGAGGTGCAGGGCTTCAAGGCTTATCAGAGTGTTATGGACCTGCCCGAGGTGCCGGACCTGGCCATTATGACTTTGCCAACAAAAATCGTTTGCCAGGCGATGGCGCAGTGCGGAGAAAAAGGGATAAAACATGCAATCGTTGTATCCGGGGGGTTCAGCGAGGTCGGTGAAGATGGCATAACACTGCAAAATGAGCTGAAGGAAACGGTCTCAAAATACGGAATTCGACTGGTTGGCCCGAACTGCCTTGGCGTGGCCAATCCACATCAAAAGCTGAATCCTACGCCACTTCGTTATCTTGGCAAACCTGGTTTTATTGGTATTGCGTCCCAGAGCGGCAGTTTTGTGACTCAGATGTTCGATTATCTGAATCAGATGGCACTCGGGTTCAGCACGGCCTTCAGTGTGGGGAATGAGTTGGATCTGGACCTGGTCGACTGCATGGAATACCTGGGGGCCTGTGATAAAACAAAGGTGATTGCGCTTTATATCGAAGGGATCAGACGGGGCAAAGAATTTATTAAAGTCGCAAAGTCAATCGTTCCGCACAAACCCATCGTGGCCCTGTATATTGGCGGAACGGAAACCGGGAGGAAGGCCGGTTTTTCACATACAGCAGCCATGTCCGG
>JAUXCK010000312.1 GCA_030618925.1 Desulfobacteraceae bacterium | reverse complement strand
TCGCGGCGGGACGCCGCTCCCACAGGACGCCTGCTCCATCCGGCTGGGGAACGCTCCCGCACATCGCATATGCGTTCTATTCATTATTAAATTGACAGAGCGAAGCGACACCACCCTTCGACATTCGGTGTTCGACATTCGAAATTCGAAATTCTCTTTTTTGCGTATCTGCCATGATGATGGGCGGGTTTGGAACCCACCCCTTCAATTTTTCTGAATAGGCATTAACAGCAAACAAGGCGCACATTTCGACATTCGGCGTTCGAAATTGGAAATTCGACATTCTCTTTTAACATGCTGTTCAAGCAGGGCATTGAAGTTTGATGTGATAAAAAAATAACAGAAGAAATTGGAGTCATCCAACAATAATGTTTGATCGACGACTGATTCAAAATTTTGACTGGTGGTTGCTTGGGATCACCCTTTTAATCGGTGCCATGGGTCTTGTGGTTCTATACAGTGCGGTGACTGCAGGCGCTTCAGATCCGCAGATAATCCTCGTTAAAAGACAGATGATTGCGTTTGTCATAGGCCTGCTGGCCATGATTTTTTGTTTTGTGTTCAATTATCGCATCCTGGATCGCCTGGGCGGGGGGATATATGCGATTTGTGTCGTGATGCTGATAGTGGTTTTATTTTACGGAAAATATGTGGCCGGCTCAAGACGCTGGCTGGTTATGGGGCCCCTGAATTTTCAACCATCAGAACTGATGAAGATTGCCATCATTATTATTCTGGCCAAGTATTATTCCAAAAGGATAAGCCTGAAAGGATTTACATTAAAGGAGCTTGTTGTCCCTATGGGGGTGGTTGCCGCACCTTTTTTTCTGATCGTCAAACAACCGGATCTGGGAACGGCAATGCTGGTTGTATTAATCGCGGGTTCGGTAACGCTTTATGCCAAAATTGAACGGCGGTCCATGATATGGCTTACCGGATCCTGTGCGGTATTCATACCCGTTATCTGGGCTTTTTTTTTAAAGGGGTATCAGAAACAGAGAATTCTGACGTTTTTGGATCCGGACCGCGATCCCCTGGGGGCAGGATATCATATTATTCAATCTAAAATTGCCATCGGGTCGGGGTTGATCACCGGCAAGGGATTTTTAAAGGGGACTCAGAACGCATTGTCCTTTCTGCCGGAACAGCATACAGATTTTATTCTGTCGGTTCTGGCAGAGGAGTGGGGTTTTGCAGGTACGGGGTTTGTTTTGTTGATGTATCTGCTGCTGCTTATCTGGGGGTTAAATATTGCATATGGATGCCGGGATGCGTTCGGGACCATTCTGGCGGTAGGCGTAACAGCCATGTTCTTCTGGCAGATTTTTGTAAATGTGGGTATGGTGATGGGCCTTATGCCGGTGGTTGGTGTGACGCTGCCCTTCATCAGTTACGGGGGGTCGTCGGTCATCACGTCCCTGATGGGCATCGGTATTCTTATGAACATCAGGATGAGACGTTTTTCAATAGAATAGGAAAAGCGAATGTTGAATAACGGACACCGAATAACGAAGGGCGGATTGGAACCTAAAACCAAAACCAAGGAGTAACTATGTTAAAATCAAAGGCAAAGAAAACAGATTCAATCACTACGTTCCTGGGTGCAGATGCACATATTGAAGGCACCATCAATTTTAAGGGCATCATAAGGCTGGACGGAAAGGTAAAAGGGAAAATTTCCAGCATCGAAGGAACGGTCGTGGTGGGGGAGAAGGCCGTGATCGATGCGGATATAGATGTTGATACGGCAATCATCAAGGGCCAGGTGAACGGTACCATCAATGCCCGAAATAAGATTGAGGTGTTACCGCCGGGGAGCGTCAAAGGGGATCTACACGCACCGATCATCGCGATTGATGCGGGGGTAAGGTTCAACGGGCACTGTGAGATGGAGAGAAAAACGATTACTTCAGACACGTCTGAAAAGACTGAAAAAAATGATTCTTCAGAAATTGAGTCGAAAATAAAAAATTTTCCAAAAAACCTTTGACAAATCATTTCGCCTGATGGTAAATAGCTCTTTTGAAATCGACTTAATAGATTGCTTTGTCATATTTAACTCATTGAAATTAAAATATTTTGTTAGCATCCGGCAGAGGAGTTGGTGATGAAAAAAATTGGTTTTTTCCGGAATCCGTTCACGGTGATGGCCCTGGCCATGATGATACCTTTATTTTTGAGTCATGGAACTGTGGCATCTGCTGCCGGGATAGATGTTATACCGAACAAAACGGTTGTTATCCAGCTTATTAATTTTATTTTTCTCATCGTCATATTGAATATCATCCTTTTGAAGCCGATTCGAAGAATTATTGCAAAGAGAAAAGAAAAAATTTCCAGCCTCGAAGGCAATATCGACAAAGCCAACCAGGACGCACAGGAAAAGGACGAAGCCTTAACTGCGGGCGTCAGGGAGGCCAGAAGCAAAGGGGTGGCGGAGAAAGAGGCACGCATCCTGGAAGGCACTGAGGAAGAAAAAAGAATACTTGAGGAGATCAATAAAAAAAATCAGGCCGATTTGCTGGAGATTCGTGAAAAAATTGCAGGGGATGCGGAGAAAGTGAGACAATCTTTGCAGGAACAAATTGATGCGTTTGCAGCAGACATCGGTCAGAAAATATTGGGGAGGGCGTTTTAATGAGGTTTCCCGGGTTAACCAAGAAGCATTTTGCATTGGTTATTGTGATGATGACAATGCTTTTTTTATGTTTTACGGGCATTGCCTTTTGTTCTTCAGAAAGTGAGAATGGCGGCGAATCCCATGGCTGGGCAAAGACAGACTGGTTCAGGGTAATGAATTTTACTGTACTGATTGCGTTGCTTATTTATGTGGGGCGCAAACCATTATCAGAACAACTCAACGGCCGGATCAAAGGCATTAAGGACGAGCTCAACGGGCTTGAAGCAAAAAAGAAGGAAGCCGAACAAAAACTGGCAGGATACAGTGAGCGGATTGCATCACTTGAAAAGGAAGCAGAAACGATCATCGCCGGATACGTTGAGAAGGGTGAGGCTGCCAGGAAAAGAATACTGGAAGAGTCAGAAAAGGCGGCTGTCAAACTCGAAGAACAGGCCCGTCGGAATATAGAGCATGAGTTCAAAACCGCTAAATCAAAACTGCAGAAAGATATAATGGAAAAGGCGCTTGCAAAAGCCGAAGGCCTTATAAAGGAAAAAATTACATCTAATGACCAGGACAGGTTGGTGGATGAATATTTGGACAAGGTGGTGGCATAGTGAAAAATTTAGCAATTGCAAGACGTTATGCAAAGGCTCTTATGCTGATTGCAAAGGAGGATGGACAGGCGGAACACTACAGAGATGAATTACAGGGCCTGGCCGGGATGATTGAACAGAACCCGAATCTCGAACAAGCCATCTGTAACCCATTGTACAGCGCTGATGATCGGCGAAGGGTGCTGGCGGCGATTATTGAAAAAAAGAGTGTGTCCAAAGTGATGACATCGTTCTTCCTCCTGCTTTTTGATAAGGGGCGGATTGGCTGGATCGGCGATATCAATGCATTTTTTCAAAAACTGGTGGATGAATTCAAAGGGATTGCACGGGCGGATGTGTTTTCAGCAACCGAGCTTTCATCCGATGCCGTTGAAAAAATACGTGCATCCCTGTCTGCAAGAACAGGCAAGGAGATTATACTGGACATCAAACAGGACGAGAGCTTGATCGGTGGGGTTGTGACCAAGATTGGGGATCTTGTATTGGACGGTAGTATCAAAACCCAATTGTTAAATATGCGAGAATCTTTAAAAAGGGGTGAGAATGTCTAATGGAAATAAGAGCTGAAGAAATAAGTCAGATTATCAAGGAGCAGATTAAGGACTTCGACAAAAAGGTTGAGCTGAGCGAGACCGGGGTCGTTTTGTCGGTAAGCGATGGTATTGCCAGGGTATATGGCCTTGAAAAAGCTATGACAATGGAGCTCGTGGAGTTTCCCGGCGGCATTCTGGGGCTGGTACTGAACCTCGAAGAGGACAATGTGGGCGTGGCGATCATGGGTGAGGATATCCACATCAAGGAAGGCGATACTGTCAAACGGACCAATCGTATTGCCGAGGTGCCGGTGGGCGAAGCTATTTTGGGGCGTGTGGTTGATACAACCGGTGCGCCGCTTGATGGCAAGGGCCCCATTGATGCAAAGGAATCCAGAAGAATCGAGATGATCGCACCCGGTGTGATTGCC
>JAUXCK010000059.1 GCA_030618925.1 Desulfobacteraceae bacterium | reverse complement strand
TGATGTGTAAGGACTGGCGGTTTTAGGGAGGGAGTTATCTTATCGCAAACATCCTATTTGAATCCATCCGGTTTGAATCCATCCGGGAATGACTCTTTTCCGTATTCATGAATTGGGAACTGAATAGTGTCCCAACGAAATTCCGGGATGGACTTAAATTAAAACAGCGTTTCTAATAGCTGCCATGCCTTTTTAACGCATACTTTTTCATAAGTCCATACAGCCGGGATCTTGACAGGTCGGAAATAATGCAGGCTTCCTTGATGTTCCCATGGGTCACACCCATCAACTGTTCTAAATATTCTTTCTCAAGGGAGGCAATCCCGGTCTCTCTATGCTCTTTCAACGTGGCAAGCGACTCACCAGGAAACTCTTTTTTGTCATCAGATACCGGGCCTGGTGTTTTTGTATCACCAATAGATGCCTGGGTTGCCTGGATGCGGATATGAACAGGCAGGTGGTAAGGAAAAAGAATCGGGGCATCCAGGGACTCGGCAACAACTCTCTCAAGCGTGTTAATCAACTCCCGGACATTGCCGGGCCAGTCATATGACAGCAGGGCTTGAATGAATTCAGGGGAGAATCCTTTTGTGGCAATCTTGTTGTTCTCACATAATTTGGCCATATAGTAAGATAAAAATTCTCGAATATCTTCTTTTCTTTTAGACAGGGGGGGCAAATTAATATGCAGGGACCGCAAACGAAAAATTAAATCTTTCCGAAAACTATTTTTAACAACCATCTCATCAAGATTTCGGTTTGTTGCCGCAATCAGGCGAAAATCGCTATGCACTTCGCTCTTCCCGCCCACCGGCCGGAAATGATGCTCCTGCAGAACCCTGAGAAACCGCTTTTGAACGGATAAAGGCAGTTCCCCGACTTCGTCAAGAAAAAGTGTGCCGCCATGGGCCTGCTTAATAAGCCCTTCTTTTGCCATACTGGCGCCTGTGAACGCACCTCTTTCATGACCGAACAGCAGGCTTTCAACGAGTGTTTCAGGCAATACGGTGCAGTCGACGACAACGAAATTGTTATCCGCCCGGTTGCTGTTGTTATGAATGGCCCATGCAAAAAGTTCTTTTCCCGTGCCGGTCTCGCCTGAGACTAAAATATTGGCATCACAGTTGGCCGCCTGCGCGACAACGTCCAGACATTCCTTCATGGACGGACTGCCGCACACGATTCCGTCCAGCTTAAGGGCGACGGGTTGTTTTGAAACAAGTTTATCTTTTCGATACTGCAATACCCTGAGAAGCGGCAGGGTCATCTCCTTGATGGAAGACGGCTTTTTAACATAGTCCCAGGCACCGCTTTTAATGGCAAGTTCTGCTCCCCTTGAGTTGGCATAGCCGGTAATGATAATGACTTCAGGCGATGAAGGGGCCTCACGAAACTTTGGCAAACTCGCAAGGCCGTCGCCGTCGGGCATTCTCACGTCAAGATAGACCACGTCATAGTCATCCAAATATACTTCCGCGAGTCCCTCTTTGAGACTCTGCTTGCATGTCACCTCGTTTCCCTCCCGCTTTATCGCGCGGGAAAGGGCATCATTCATCATTTTATCATCGTCAACCACAAGTATTTTGGACATGACCCGTTTCTCTTGGTTTGGTCTTTATTTCGTTCACTGTGATCTCTCACGTCACGGTGTTGATTCCGGCGTGGTGATCCGTCACTCAAGTTGTCATGAACGGTGACAATAACCTGCCCCGGAGATCTCTAAAATTAGAAAAATAAACTTGATAAGTATAATGGAAAAGACAAGCTAATGCAATACCGATTCAGTGTAATTTGCCGGTTATGCTTCATTCTCATTCATCCTGATAAACCGGTTGCAAGGATTCTCAAACCCGGATGAATCATTTCTGTCATCATTAAGGTGAAAACAGCCATCAGTGCTTGTGGGAGCCACCGATATTTGAGTATTGCATTTTCAGATCTGTATGATATGACAATTCACATTAAAAAAAGTGAGCTGCTAACCCGGCAATTAAACAAGCTGCATCGACACTCATGGAATCTCATTATTGCCGGGTTTATTTGTTTTGATTTGTTCTATTAAATTGCCCCGATAATCATACGAAAAATGGCCGAAGATCTATTTACTTATACTGTAAAATGCCGCACATGCCGTACTGCGTTTAAAGTCCAGCTTTTTGAGAACCACGATAAAAACCTGTTTCTGGTGGATCGTAAAGACTGGTATTGCGAAAAATGCAAGGACGCGTATTTCAAAAAACAGACAGCAGCGCTTACAAAAACCCATCAGGCCATCGGATTCCCCGAGATGAAAGGCTCCCGGAAACAGGTATCATGGGCTGAGAAAATCAGGGCGGAATTGATTAATAAGGTTGAATATCTGAGAAAAAGCCTGACGTTTGATACGAGTGAAGACGAAACCCTGTCTGAAAAGGCCTTTGAGTTATTTTTCAGGGAATGGCATGAAAAAACAGATGCCAAATGGTGGATAGACCAGAGACGTACGACGGTCCGGGATATGTCAAGACGGATTGAAGAAATATCCAACACCATTAAAAAAGGATGACCCCCTGCACCTGCCCTGAAACGACGATAATTCTTTTTACCATGGTATTGACGCCAGCAGTTAAACCACAGACGCCTCTCGTGTCAATTCAGCCGGTCCGTGCTTTCTTCTCTAATTTCCCGGATCCTGTGCCCGGATCCTGTGGTCTGCCCCTCAATATAGGTCTCAATCACTTGAATTTGATCAAGCCTGTCAGGATCGATGCGTAATGGGTTTTCCGAGAGCACTGCAAGATCAGCCAGCTTTCCAACCTCGAGGCTCCCGACCTTCTCTTCCATAAACATCTGCCAGGCAGCGTCAATGGTTAAAAATCTGATCGCGTCGCTCGCACTCACTGCCTGGTCAGCCCCAATCACATCCCCTTTTCGGGTTTTTCGGATGACGGCGGTTCGCATGAGTTTGAAGGGTTCTGCCGGGTACATGGGTGAATCATTGTGAAGGGAATTTCGATGACCCGATTGCCTTGCAGACCCGAGCGGCATTAACACACTCGCCCGCTCCGGGCCAATGATCTCGTCCCTCAAGGCTTCTCCGTAATAGTAAATGTGATTAATGTGCCAACTCGGTGTGAGACCCAGTCGAAACGCACGGTCAAGCTGGTCTTTTTGAAAAAGTGCACAATGTTCAATGCGGTGACGATGATCGGCCCGGGGGGATGCTTTTAAGACCGCTTCGTACACATCAATGGTCTCACGGATAGCGCGGTCTCCCTGGGCATGAACACTGATCTGCCACCCGGCGTCATGATATGTCTGGATATGCCCCTTAAGTCCTGTCTTGGACAGCACCCTGTGCCCGCATATGTCTTGAGGCAGACCAAGGCAGGTTTGCATAAGCGGGCTGTTCAGATAAGGTTTATCAAGCAGCATCGTGCCGGTGTAAGGGGACCCGTCATACCAGAACTTGGCCCCGACAAACCGGTATTTGTCTGTTCCCGCTCCTGGTTCAAGGGAGGCCCCGGTTTCCATTTCCTCCCTTTTTCTGTACACTGTCATTCGAATCGGAGAATCCGACTGCTCGACTGTTTCTTTGACAATTCCAAGTGCATCGGGAAACATGGGGAAGAACCCGGCCGCACCCACGGTGGTGTAACCGGCCCGTGCATAGCGGGCAAATTGATTTTTCACAAGCCTCAAATTGTCTTCAATAGACTTCTGGGGCATGACCAGAAAAAAGGGTATGGTGGCAGCCGTCTCAATCAGCATGCCGGTCAAATTGCCTTTATCATCCTTGACGATCACACTTCCCTGCCCCGGTTGCGGCGTATCTCTGGTGACCCCTGCCAGCTCAAATGCCTTGTGGTTTACATAGGAGGTATGCATGGTCTGGGTCATCACAAAGATGGGGATGGTTGAAGAAATCTCAGACAGAAGATCCGCATTTAAGGCCTTGAGCCCCCGTGTGAGGATGGGATCATAGCCAAAGGCAATGACCCACTCCCCTTCCTCTTTTTCAGCGGCAGCATGTCGCAGTTTTGCAATGATTGCCCCGCTGTCCGGGTTATTGAACCCGCTTACATCGACCCAGTCATACAGAAGGGCGCTCAATATGGGATGGCTGTGGGGTTCAATAAGCCCCGGCATCAGCGTCCTGCCCTCAAGCCTGACAATTTCTGTTCCCGGGCCCCGGCTTTGAAGCACCTGATCTTTCCTGCCCACTGCCAGAATTTTTCCATCTCCCACAGCAAGGGCTTCGGCAGAAGGGTTTGATTCATCCACCGTGATAATGTCTCCGTCTAAAAATATCAACTCTGCGCTATGAGTCATCTGTTTTGTCTTTTCCTTCCTTTTTACCCTATCGCTGCAAAAGCCTCCTTAACCCTTCTTTTTTATCAATCAGGAAATTCAAGTGCAAGCGATTATTTTTTAGTGAAATCACATCGGTCTTACCCGTAAGAAACCGTGTTCGCTCTTTCTTCCTTTCATTAGCGTGTGCAATAGTGCTGGGCAATCTTACGCGAAATAAAACTGGATTCGAGGTCCGGATGATCGGAAAATGGCCTAAATTCACAGAAAATCATCGGTTTTTCTCTTGATTAAACGAATTACTTTAATTAAGCTTTGGATTAAGACATCCCGACCCTATCTCAAACCCTCAAAAAAGGAGCGGCCCATGAAAAAAATTTTCAGATTAAGCCAATTTGTTATTGTGGGAATTGTGACCATCATGTTTTCCATCACCCCTGGTTTTGCCGGCCCAAAAAGAGGCGGTGATTACATCATCCCTGTCGTTCAGTTCCCGCCGCATTTCAATGCCGCCATCAAGTCGGGCAGCGAACTGGCTACGCCAGCTTCGAGAATCTTTGTCGCTCTGGTGCAAATCAACGAAAACTGGGAACCAGAACCCTATCTGGCCAAAAGCTGGGAAATCTCCCCTGACGGGTTGACTTATACCTTCCACCTGTTGGAAGGCACCACTTTTCATGACGGAAAACCCGTTACCTCGAAGGATGTGGCGTTTTCTTTAGAGACGACCAAAAAAAACCATCCCTTCGGGCCCTATATGTTCGGGGCGGTCGACCGGGTGGAGACCCCAGACAAATACACGGCTGTCATAAAACTGAAACAGCCGCACCCGGCCCTGATGATTGCTTTGTCCATGCCCCTGATGCCGATTCTCCCGGAGCACGTTTACGGTGAGGCCCAGGGACCGATTCGCAAAAATCCCGCCAATATCATGGCGATTGGTTCGGGAGCGTTCAAGGTGGCCGAATACAATGCCGGCAAGAGCTATATTCTGGAACGTTTCGACAATTTCCTCCGTCCTGGACAGCCTTATTTCGACCGCTTCATTGGTAAAAAAATCGGCAGCCCCAGTAGCGCCCTGATTGCTGTGAGCCGGGGAGAAATCCATCACTTGGTTGTAGGAGACCCACGAATGCTAGCCAAGTTAAAAAAAGAAAAAAATCTTTTTGTCATCTCACGGAGTACCAGCGGTGTCGGCTCTGTCAATTACATCGAATTCAATCTCCGCAAGGAATATATCAAGGACAAAAGAGTACGGCAGGCGATTGCCTACGCCCTCGACCTTGATTTCGTCATCCAGAAGCTGCATCAGGGGATGACTCACAGATCAACGGGGCCCATCCATTCATCCAGCCCGTTTTATTCGGACCAGGTCAATCAGTATGAATACAACCTCGAGAAAGCCAATCAACTGCTGGATGAGGCCGGATATAAACGCGGGGCCGATGGCATGCGGTTTTCACTCGATCTGACATACATGCCGGTGCCGGTTATTGAACACGAACATAAAATGATAGCCGAGTATATGAAACCGCAGCTCAAGAAAATCGGCATCAACATAATTCTGAAAGCGCCGGCCGATTTCATGAACTGGTACTCGACCCTGGCCAAGTGGGAGCACGACATGTCCACCTCGAACATCTTCATGTGGGGCGACCCGGTTATCGGTGTTCACCGTCTGTTCATGTCCACCAATATCAAGCACCGGGTCTGGACGAACACCGCCGGGTATGCAAATAAAGAGGTAGACAAATTGTTGAACGCGGCTGCGGTGGAAAGGGACATTGAGAAACGCAAGGCCCTCTACGCTGAATTCCAGAAAATAATAGCAGAGGACCTCCCTCTCTATTTCACGATTGAAGATGTATTTCATTATGGATTTAATAAAGAGTTGATGAATATTGGGTGGGAAATATGGGGCCCAGGTTATGAAAGCATGTACTGGAAAAACGGCCAGGCCCCCTGATAAAGAGTATTTGATCCATAAACCCGTCATTCTTCGCTGTCTTGTCGAGTCAGGATACAATCCAAGTCGTTTATTGATGCCTGCTCTCTTCTTGAGGGTTTGTGCTGGGTAAAAGATATTCTTGATTACCGGAAATAAAAGAATTTGAAAACAATCCTTCCTCTCCTGAAACGGATTGCATACTCTTTAATGCTGCTGTTGGCTGTCATTGTACTGAACTTCGTTCTGGTGCATTTAGCCCCGGGAGATGCGGTTACCGCCATGGTTGGAGATATGGGCGGAGCCACGCCGGAGCTGATTGCCGAACTTCGGGTCGAATACGGACTTGACCAGAATCTCCCGACTCAGCTTTTCAAATATATTGCCAAAATGGTCCGAGGCGATCTGGGAATTTCGTTCACCCACAATCTACCGGTTATAGATTTGATTCTGGAACACTTGCCGGCCACCATTCTGCTGGTGATGACGGCCTTTTTTATGGCCATCCTGATAGGCACTGTTTTGGGAATCATAGCGGCCCAGAGGCCCAACAGCTTGTTTAATCATTTGATAACGGTTATCTCTCTTTCAGGTTATGCGGCTCCGGTTTTCTGGACCGGATTAATGCTGCTAATTTCATTTTCTTATTATTTCCCCATTTTCCCCAGCTTTGGTATGGAAACCGTCGGTTTCCGGGGCACATTTCTGGAAAAAACATTTGATGTTCTTAAACACCTGGTACTCCCGGCCGTGACTCTGGCCAGTATTTATGTGGCAGTTTACAGTCGCCTGGCCAGGGCCAGTATGCTGGATGTCCTCGGATCCGATTACATCAGGACCGCCCGTTCCAAGGGGTTGAGCGAGAAAGTGGTGGTATACAAACACGCCTTGAAAAATGCGCTTCTGCCGGTGGTCACCATGGCCGGTCTGCAGTTTGCCCAGCTGATTGCCGGGGCTGTGGTGGTGGAAACCGTTTTCAGCTGGCCCGGAATAGGACAGCTGGCGTTTAATTCCATCCTGCGGCGAGATCAACCATTGCTTTTGGGTATTTTATTTCTTTCCACCATCATGGTCGTGGTGACGAATCTGATTACCGACTTCACATATAGAATTCTAGATCCACGAATCAAATAGGCAGTATCATGTCCAATACAACAAATGTTACATCCATGGAAGTTGAGTACCGTCCGGACCGTCCCCTGGTCGAAATATGGCGCATGTTTTTCGCTAACAAGGCAGCCGTCTTTGGCCTGGTGCTTTGGACTTTAATCATATTCACGGCGTTCCTGGGTCCTGTTATCTATTCCACTGATCCCTTCGATTTGGTCGGGGCACCGATGGAACCCCCGGGTGAAGAATTCCTCCTGGGTACCGATTATCTGGGACGCGACATCCTGGCCGGCATCATACATGGGGCTTCAGTCACTCTGGCCATTGGATTTTCAGCAACGATTTTCACCGTTATTATCGGAGTCACCATCGGTGTTCTGGCTGGATACTATGGTGGCTGGGTCGATACCGTTCTGATGCGCGTGACTGAATTCTTTCAGGTTCTGCCGGCTCTGCTGTTCGCCATGGTGCTGGTTTCCCTGTTCACAGCCAGCCTATATCTAATTGTACTGGCTATTGCCGTGGTGACCTGGACCGGTATTGCGCGATTGACCCGGGCTGAATTCATGAAAATTAAGGAACGTGAATTTGTATTGGCCGAACGGGCCATGGGGGCCAGAAATACTCGTATCATATGGAAGGTCATTCTTCCAAATGCACTGCCTCCATTGATTGTCACCATGGCTTTAGGGGTCGGCGTGGCTATTCTTTTCGAAGCCGCGCTGAGTTTTCTCGGACTTGGAGACCCGAATGCCTACAGCTGGGGATACATGATCGGATCATCCCGGGAGTATATATGGGATTCCTGGTGGGCGGTTACTTTCCCCGGATTTGCCATATTCCTGACCGTTTTGGGAATCAGCCTGATCGGAGATGGTTTAAATGACGCCTTAAACCCCAAACTGAGAGAGTTATGAGACAGGAGCCTCTGCTACAAGTAAAAGGGTTGTGCGTTGAGTTTGCAACCCGAAAAGGCAATGTTCAGGTTCTCAATCATCTTGACCTCCATCTGGATCCCGGTGAAGCGTTGGGAATTGTCGGAGAAAGCGGTTGCGGTAAAAGCATGATGGCGTTGTCTATCATGCGCTTGATACCGGCACCGCCCGGTAATATTTCAGCCGGACAGATCTTGCTGAATAATTCTGATCTCCTGCAGTTAAATGAGAAGCAGATGCAGGACGTCAGAGGGAATGAGATTTCCATGATATTCCAGGAACCGATGACATCGCTGAATCCGGTCTTTAGCATCGGCATGCAGGTATCGGAAAATATCAGGCGGCATCAATCAGCGACCCGTGCCGTTGCCAGGGAAAAAACCATACAGATGCTCAAGGCGGTTGGGATCCCTGTTCCGGAACTCAGGATCAAACAATATCCCCACGAACTGTCCGGTGGCATGCGCCAACGGGTAATGATCGCCATGGCTCTTTCCTGTCAGCCCAGCGTGTTGATTGCTGATGAACCCACTACTGCACTGGATGTTACCATCCAAGCTCAGATTTTTGATCTGCTCAAGCAAATTCAGCAAGATATGAACACTTCAATCATATTAATTACCCACGATATGAGTGTCATTGCTGAATTTGCGGATAGGGTGGCGGTAATGTATGCCGGCAGTAAAGTGGAGGAAGGCCTGGTACGTGACATTATCGATAATCCTCATCATCCATACACCCAAGGCCTCATCAGGTGCGTGCCTTTTTTAAAAAAAGACCCTGGAACCGAGCGGGAGGAACTGAATGAGATCCCCGGTGTCGTCCCCGATATGAGGCTAATTGGGTCGGAATGTTCATTTGCACCACGTTGCCGTTATGTCATGGATCATTGTCATGAGAAAAAACCGCCAGAAGTGCAGATTGGGAAAAAGCATCATGCCTTTTGCTGGTATCTAGAGGAGGGCAAATGAATTCCCAGCCGGTGTTAAAAGTAGAGAATCTTCGAACCCACTTCAAATTGTCCAAACCTCATCCTTTCGCGGAAGCACCAATAGTTTATGCACTTGATGGTGTGAGCTTCGAGATAAAAAGGGGTAAAACCTTTGGCTTGGTAGGAGAAAGCGGTTGTGGCAAGTCAACCACTGCTCTTTCCGTACTTCGTTTGGTTGAACCGACATCCGGCTCAGTGAAGTTAAAAGGAACCGATATTTGCCAACTGACGCGTAAAGAGTTGCGCCATTCCCGCCGTTTTATGCAGATCATCTTTCAAGATCCATATTCCTCCATGAATCCCCGCACCACAGCCGGTGAAATAATAAGATCTCCTTTGAAAATCCTAAAAATCGGGACGCCACAGGAGCAGAATGACAGAGTTGAGGAATTAATTAAGTTGGTAGGATTACGTCCTGAACAAAGAAATCTTTATCCTCACCAGTTTTCGGGTGGTCAACGACAACGCATCTGTGTGGCTCGAGCTTTGGCTCCGAATCCCGATTTCATTGTCTGCGATGAGCCGGTTTCTGCCCTGGATGTGGCGATTCAAGCTCAGATTCTCAACCTGCTGATGAGGCTGCAACGTGAATTCAGCCTGACCTATCTCTTCATCTCTCACGACATGGCCGTTATTCAACATGTATGTGACCATATCGCTGTCATGTATTTGGGTAAAATTGTGGAAAAGACCAATCGGCGATCGCTCTTTTTAAATGTAAAACATCCCTATACCAAGGCATTGCTGTCAGCTGTCCCCACCACGGACATCAAGACGAAACGCTCGTCTGCTCCACTTAAAGGAGATGTACCCAGTCCTATGAATCCACCTTCAGGCTGCCGATTTCACACTCGATGTCACCTGGCAGAAGCTTGCTGTTTCGAAGAAGATCCCCGTTTGCGGGAAATCCTTCCTGACCATTGGGTTGCTTGCCATCTGGCCTGAACTTCGAAAATCGAACCTTTTTGTCAAAAAATTTTTGCATATCATGTGCTCGCTTTTTCCGCATGCACCGCAATCGCATCCACGATTTTCGGCCAGACCTGACGCGGCATGTCATGTCCCATGCCCTCGATAACCAGCATTTCAGCCCCTTGAATCGCTTCTGCCGTGTCCCTGCCGGCTTCCACCGGCACCAGGGGATCGGCGTCGCCATGGATCACGAGGGT
>JAUXCK010000191.1 GCA_030618925.1 Desulfobacteraceae bacterium | reverse complement strand
CCCAGTGGATCAAATGCGCCGATATCACTCATGGGTCCCTTGGGACCATACCCGGACACATTGGCGTGTATAATTGTTGGATTTACCTTAGAGATTGACGCATAGTCGATATTGAGCCGTTGTTTTGTGCTATTTCTCAAATTGGTTAAAAAAACATCTGCATCTTTCACCAGACGATGAAACACCTCCCGGCCCTGATCTGTTTTTATATTCAGATAAATCCCCTTCTTGTTTCTGTTTGACACTTCAAACATGAGGCTTTCGCCATTGGGGGCAGACATATCCACTCCGCCCACATGTGTCCAGAATCGTTCCGGGTCACCATAGCCGGCCTCGATTTTGATGATGTCAGCCCCAAGATCCCCCAGGATGGCGGAACCTCCGGGTCCTGCGTGAAAAATACCATATTCAAGGATTTTGATGCCTTCCAGAGGCATTGGTTTTGATTTTTTGTCTGTGGGTTTGTCAGTCATAAGAGTGCGCCTCATTTGGGAATCTGTTTAATAATTTTATTTTTTACGGATAGAGTATGTCTGAAAGATGATTGTGTGTCAAGATCATCCATTCACACCCAAATGTCTCTATGGCAGCGGGATTGATTCTTAGACAGGTCCTTATTGAAACAGGCTTTCAAGATAAAAATCTGGCAAATTTAAACAATTTATGGTGAATTTCGCCAGATACAGGATGTGCCCAAATCACAATAACTCGCTGTTAATATTTATTATACATCAAAAATAACGCCTTGGCACACTTTATGCCATACTATTTCCCAAGAACGCGTCACAAGCAGTCCCGACTAGGCAAAAGGGGTTTAATCAGACCAACTCTAATCCGATTTGATGTATTCAGATCAAGAGGGGAAGGGCCATGTTAAGGGAAATCATCTGGTTCGCAATAAAGGCTGTTTATGAAAGGTTGCGGATAAAAGTACAGGTATAACCCAAAAAAAGGAGAAAAAAATGCTTCAGCAAATTATCTGGTTTGGTATTGGATATGGTGTTGCGAAGCTTGCGGACAACACCGAATGCGTAAAAAAAGTAAAAAAAGCGGCTGGCCGGGTGCTGGATTCGGTCAAAGAGGAATTTAGCCGGGCAGATGAGGGGTTTTCCCGACCGGACCCGGGAGATTCGCGGGAATCGCGGTAAAGCGTGCGCTGGGCGGTCTCCATATCCGAAGAATAGGTACCCGGACCGATTTTTTTGTCAAGGCCGGTTTTAAAAAAAACAGGCGTCCCCCAGCACCCGAGACGGTGCAGCCGGCAATATTGGTCTGTCCATGTTTTTTCTTTCCTGTACGATGACTGTCGGTTATGGGCGTTCACTACCGGGGTGGTATTCGCTTTCAAGCTTTTTACGAACGGCCTCCATGGTCAGTAAGGACTTCCGCAGGTGATGCCGGGTAAACGCGAGGGCTTGATCGTCATAATGTACAGAATCCTTGCGGTTGACATTGCCGTACTGGTGCCTGGCCCAGGACGCCGTCCCCCGGTCTGAAAATTCAACAATCAATATGTAGGAGTCCCCGGCTACCCCCACCAATCGGTTGTCTTGGGTCTTTGTATGCACTGCATTGAGGGTGTCCTTGCCGCCGCCCAGGGGCAGGTCGGTCTTTCCTCTCTTAAGACGCTGGACTTGGCCTAAGGGGACGTCTACCCGGCCATAGTGTTTGGAGAGGAACGCCACGGCATTTTTAAATCCTGTTTTGCTCTCCTCCGGGTAGTATATTGGGTTCCTCTGGGTCGTCGTCCAGACGTGATCATAGATCAGGTTGGCCAGGGAGGCGCCGGTGGAATCCACATCCGCAACGCCGTCCCACTGGCGCAGAACGGCCAAGGCGTCTTCTTCCTTTCTGCTGTCCGGTTGAAAGTCGTTTAACAGGGGGTCGATTATTTTCCGGAACAATTCTGATTTTCTGGAATAGGTTTGATCGAACTTATACGCTAAGAAGGCCTCCCTGGTGATTGACGCGTCAGCACCAAAGAGTTCGTGGCTCCTTATGGCGCGGTTGTTCATGATGGTTTCAATGCCGAAGGTCTTCGAATAATCTTCCGGATCCGGATTGCCTTCTCCCAGCGTCGCCTGAAAAGGGGTGCAGTTGGTGTTGATAATATATCCTGATGGCGGATTTTCTACCATGGGAAGCTGGTCAAACGGAAGGTAGTTATTCCATAGGGCCTCAGATGTATCTCCGGGAAGGATGGTCAGCCAGTCAAATTTTTCATTACGGATCGGCAGCAGATGATTGTAGACGTAAAGTATGTTTTCTTTGTCCGCATACATGGTATTCATCATGGGGAGGCCCTGCAGGGCCATGGCTTCCTTGAATTCATTCATGTTTTTTGACCGGTTCATGCGGTACCACTGCTCCACGGAAAGGCCTGTGCGATCTTTACCAGCATATCGAATGGCAAAATATCCGGCATCCAGTTTTAACACCGGCCCGTGAACACTTTCGTAAATGTCACGGGTGATGGGAAGGTTGAAAAGTCCCACATCAATTATAATACGTGCTTTTCTTACGGTAAGGGCCCGCCATGTACCATCAAATTTGTATTTCAGGGATCCATTCGGGTGCATGGTCAGTTTGTATACATCCACCGCATCCGGCTTGTTCACCGTATGGGCCCATCCCAGGAACTGGTTGTGGCCATGCAGAATGATGGGTGCGCCCGGAAAAATTCCGCCAATCATATTCCAGCCCTCTTCTGACACCAGATGGGCCTCATACCATGTGACAGGGCCTTCCCAGGGTTGATGCGAATTGATGTTGAGTCTTGTTTTTCCGTCAGCAGAGCGGCCGGGACCCACAGCATGGGCGTTTGATCCGATCTGTTCTGTCGGCACACCAAAAAGGGTGTTGCTGCGGCCGGCCCGGATCCGCTGCAGGGCCTGCCCCACCTGCAGCGAATCTGAATCCCGGCTCATCAAGTCTTTTAATGTGCTGTCAACCCCCACAAAAAGGGTTAATTTATGAATAAAGCCCGCCACAATATCTTTTCCCGTGTAAGGCAGAAGGCGGCTGTCGACTTCATCCGGGTGGAGGGCAGCATAGTAATTCAGGCCTTCGGCATACGCTTCCAAAATCGGTTTATAGTCTTTTGAAATCAGCCGGTCGTATTGGTCATTCAGTTTTTGAGGAAGCATTAGGAACTGGACCATGTAGTCATTGATCACGCCGATTTTTTTAGGTAGAAGAAGGGCCAGTTTACCGCGGGCCGCAGCAAGCGATCCCTGGATCATGGGGAAGTCGTCTTCGGCATTCGCATAGGCCAGGCCAAATGCGGTGTCCGCATCTGTTGTCCCGAAGATGTGCGGGACGCCCAGGTCATCCCGAAGGATTTTCACCTGTTTGGCATGTGTCAGCGCGCGGTCTGACGGCCCTGGAATAGATGGGCGCAGTTCAATTCGCAGAAAATACCAGGCCACCGCAATCACGGCGGTGACAACAATAATTTTCAGCAGCCGCTTGATCCATCGCTTCCTGTACCAGCCAGTCATCGGTTGGCCTCCTTTTTTTAAACGTGTATGTTTCTATAGGGTTTATATTTAAATCCCCCTTGTGTCAATAATGGATTAGGGCCGGCATAGAGCCGGTCCCTAGTGAAGAGTGGGTGCAGCCGCAGGAATATTTTGTGGGGCCAGTTTACCGAAGGGGCAGGTGCTAAACCTGCCCGGATAAACCTGACTGAATAAAGCAGGTGTATTAAAACTCAATATTTTTGGGCGTTCTCGGGAAAGGGATGACGTCCCGGATATTCCGGATACCGGTCACCAGCATGAGCAGCCGCTCAAACCCCATGCCGAAACCGCTGTGGGGGACCGAACCATACCGTCTTGAATCCAGGTACCACCAGTAGGTTTCCTTTGGCAGGTTTAATTCCTCAAGCCTGGCTTCCAGGATATCGAGGCGCTCTTCTCTCTGGCTGCCGCCGATAATTTCTCCGATGCGGGGTGTTAAAACGTCCATGGCGGCCACGGTGTCATTATCATCGTTCAGCCGCATGTAAAACGGCTTGATGCCTTTTGGGTAGTCAAAGATAATAACAGGTTTTTTAAAATGAATTTCAGTTAAATATTTTTCATGTTCTGACTGCAGGTCCTGGCCGTGGGAGACAGGGAATTCGAATTTTTTACCCGAGGTTTTCAAAATATCTACGGCCTCCCCATAGACAAGTCTCTCAAAATCGGATGAACCGATATTGTCCAGTGTGGCCATCAGCTGCTTGTCCACAAACTTTGCGAAAAGCGCAAGATCCTCCATACAATTTTCCATCACATAGACAACGAGGTATTTTATGAATGCCTCGGCAAAGTCCATGTTTCCCGCGAGATCGCAGAACGCCATTTCCGGCTCTACCATCCAGAACTCGGCCACATGCCTGGCGGTATTTGAGTTCTCCGCCCTGAAGGTGGGACCGAAAGTGTAAACATCGCCAAGTGACAGGGCCAGCATTTCTGCCGACAGCTGCCCGGAAACCGTCAAATTGGTTTCCTTTCCGAAAAAATCCTGTTGATAATCAACCTTCCCCTGTATCTTCGGCGGGGTGTCCGGATCAAAGGTGGTCACCCTGAACAATTCGCCGGCCCCTTCACAGTCCGAGGCCGTCAATATGGGGGTATGGATATATTTAAACCCCTGTTCCCTGAAGAAGCGGTGTATGGCATAGGAGAGCTCAGATCTAATTCGAAAGACTGCACCATATTTATTCGTTCTGGGTCTTAAATGGGCAATGGTTCGCAGATATTCATCGGTGTGGCGTTTTTTCTGCAATGGAAAGGAATCAGGGGCAAGGTCGATAATTTCTATGGATTCAGCCTGAATTTCCCATTTTTGCCCTTTTCCGGGAGACGGTGTCAATGCACCGGCAACCGACAATGCGGATCCGGTGGTTATTTTTTCAATGTCCGGGTAATTTTTCAGGGATTGATCTGCAATCACCTGGATATTTTTAAGACATGATCCGTCATTTAATTCCACAAATGAAAACTCTTTTGATCCGCGCCGGGTCCTGACCCAGCCCTTGCAAAGAACTTTTTCACCGGATCCCTCTGATGCTAACAGGTCAATAATTTTAGTCCGTTTCATGGTAGATATAATTTCCTTATTCGCCATCAAAGTTCAATCGGAATATAATATTCCTGCCCCCTTCGCTGCAGAAGCAATTGTAATATATTTTTTTTGTCTGTCATTTACAATCGCCTTTTTATAATTTTTTGTGTCGGCAATGGTAAATTCACCCATCTGGATTTGTTTCCTTGCTTTTCTAAAAGTGTTGATATAATGCCTTGTCTTTTATCGTTCATCAATATTATTAAATATCATGAGAATAAAAACAGTTCAAGATATCCTTCCCCTGGTGGAAAAACCGAGTCAGTACCTTGGTTCGGAGATAAACAGCATCAGGAAAAACCCGGATTCAATTGCCCTCAACATGTGCCTTGCCTTTCCGGACCTGTACGAGATAGGCACCTCTCATTTCGGGATGCAGATCCTCTACCACATATTAAACCAGCAACCGGATATTGCCGCAGAAAGAGTATTTGCACCCGGCGTGGATATGGAGGCCCATCTCAGGTCGTCCGGGATACCCATCACCTCGCTGGAGTCCAAAACCCCTCTATCGGAATTTCATATTCTTGGATTTAGTCTGCTGTACGAGCTTAACTACACCAATATACTGACGATTCTCGAGCTTGCCGGCATTCCTTTTTTTGCCGCCCAAAGGGATGAGTCGTTTCCCCTGTTGATTGCCGGCGGCCCATGCATGTGCAACCCTGAGCCGGTGGCTGATTTTTTTGACGCCATCGTGGTGGGGGACGGGGAGGATGTCATTCTATCACTCGCTGCATCCTGGCTGGAGTGGAATGAAGGGGGGACAAAAGACAAGGATTCCCTTTTGACCGCCTGGTCTCAAATAGAAGGGGTGTATATCCCATCCTGTTTTGCCGTCAGCTCTATCGGGGCCGGATTTCAAACGCTTGTGCCCAAAGAGCCCGGGTATCAACGTGTTAAACGAACCATAAGAGGGAATTTTGAAAAAAGTCTCTTTCCAGATGCCCCCATCGTTCCATT
>JAUXCK010000380.1 GCA_030618925.1 Desulfobacteraceae bacterium | reverse complement strand
TGACCGGGGACAGGCTGAATATAAACGGCAGGGAAGAGACCGATGACATGTATTCAGCCATCGATATTGCGCTTGACAAGTTAGAAGCCCAGATTAAAAAAAACAAAGAGAAAACAAAAAACCGCAGAACCGGTGGCAGGGGCAAAAGCAGAGGATTCAGCACCGAGAGCACACCTGCCTTTGAGGAGGACGGCCAAAAGGAAGTCATTGTTCAGAATATCGAGTACAAGCCTATGGACGTTGAGGAAGCTGTGATGCAGATAGACCTGGTGGACCATCATTTTTTTGTTTTTACAAATGCCCGAACAGGCAGGGTAAATGTTCTTTATCGACGTTCAGATGGAGATTTTGGACTGATTCAACCGAGTAGTAGCTAATTTGATAGTAAACCTGGTGGGTTAAATGAAAATTCTTGATGTTTTACATAAAGAGACAATCCTGACTGATTTGAAATCAAAGGATAAAAAAGGTGTTCTCGAAGAGCTTGTGGCCCCTGTGGCCTTAATTTCCGGAATGAATAGCGAGGATCTGGTCAGGGTTCTCATGGAAAGAGAGCGGTTGGGGAGCACTGGTATCGACGGCGGCATCGGGATCCCGCACGGGAAATTAAAAGAACTCGATTCCCTGATTTTAGGGTTTGGTCTTAGCCGGAAAGGGGTAGACTTCGAGTCTATGGATGGCCGGCCCACGCATATCTTTTTTCTTCTTTTTACGCCGGAAAATTCCACAGGCCTGCATTTAAAGCTTCTGGCAAGGATATCCAGAATTCTGAAAGACGACGTGTTTAAAGGAAAATTATTAAATGCAAAGGACAATGACGAGATTCTGTCCATCATCAAGGAAGATGATGAAGATTTTTAACCGTTGATAATGATCATGCCGCTTCTATCACTTTCAAAGTGAAAAATACAAAAATTACAATTATTTCAGGACTTTCAGGTTCTGGAAAGAGCACGGCAATCGCTGCGTTCGAGGACGCGGGATACTATTGTGTGGACAATATGCCGGTGGCCCTGCTTCCCAGATTTTTAGATCTTCCTTTTGACAGGTCCACTGAGTTCGCCGGCTTTGCTTTTGGCATGGATCTGCGTGAAAAGGATTTTATCGCCGCCTTCCCTTCTGTTTTCAAAAAACTCACAGAAAATAAATATGAACTCGAGATTTTATTTCTTGAGGCCCGGGAAAACGTTCTCCTGAGACGATACAGCCAGACACGAAGACATCATCCACTGGCGTTTCAGAAAAACATTCGTGAGGGGATCAAAGAGGAAAAATCTCAACTGCAGCGCCTGAGAAAGCTTGCGGATAAGATCATCGATACAACGCAGATGAATATTCATGAGTTGAAGCTGATCATTTTAAATCATATCCATGAAGACCTGTCAGACGGAACCATGAGAATCAATATCATGTCTTTCGGGTTTAAATTTGGACTTCCCCCGGGTGTCGATCTGGTGGTTGATGTGCGGTTTCTGAAAAATCCTTATTTTGTCCCTGAGCTGAAAGATTTTGATGGAGAAACCCGGGAAGTCAAAGATTTTGTATTAAATGATCCTGAAACAAAAATATTTCTTGAAAAATATTTGGATTTGCTTGACTATTTGATCCCTTTATATGAAAAGGAGGGTAAAGCCTATCTGTCCATTGCATTTGGCTGTACAGGCGGTCGTCACCGAAGTGTTGCCATTGCCCGTGAGATTTATAATCACTTCGAATCACATAAGAAACGGGTTGAAATTATTCATCGTGACAAAGGGGAGTAGCTGATTTTTGATCGCTGTCTGAAATTTGTGTGGTGCAAAAGGGTTTCAGCTAAATCCACGAAGATCAGATGGTTTAAATATTAACGGATTAAAGAGGTTCCATGATAGGTATCGTCATCGCTGCACATAGTCGTTTGGGGGAGGCACTGGTCGAGGCCGCTGAATTTATACTCGGCGTTCAATCTGAAGGCCTTGTTCCGGTTTCAATCGATTTAAATGAAAGTGCAGAAAAATTAATTCGGAAAATCACAGAGGGCATTAAACAGGTTGATAAAAATAAAGGGGTCCTCATATTAACAGATATGTTTGGTGGAACACCCTCTAACTTAAGTTATTCCTTTCTCGAAGAAGGGCGTATCGAAGTCCTGTCTGGAGTGAATCTTCCCGTATTAATCAAAGCGCTGAATATCCGTCAGGAAATGAGTTTAGAGCAGGTTGCAAAACAATTGGAAGAATATGGCAAGAAAAGCATATCCCTTGCCAGCGGAATCCTGAAGGGGAACAAACGGAGTTAATCCATTGTCAATGCGGGCCATTGTGCCAATGGGTCAGGGCGATATCGATATCTTGAGCCTGAGCCGGGCCTGTTGTCAACACATCGTGTCGCAATTGGATTATGATGCTGAAAGCCGGGAAGATGCCCAGATGATGAGATTGATAATGAAATTGATGATGAAATTAGAAACAGGAGGAGCAACATGACTGTAAAAATAGGTATCAACGGGTTTGGAAGAATCGGGCGTATTGTATTTCG
>JAUXCK010000044.1 GCA_030618925.1 Desulfobacteraceae bacterium | reverse complement strand
TTTTTGAATTAGGTATATATATTGATGGAGCGCAGCGACGCCTTCCTTCGACATTCGGCGTTCGTCATTCGATATTCGATATTCTCTTTTTTAAGGATTTGCCATGATGATGGACGGCTGAACCGGCGTTTTTACACCGTAACCATATGAATTGCAGGTCGGGTAGAGCGAAGCGAAACCCAATAATGTCTATTCATCCCCCTTTATCTCCACTTCATCGCTTACAGGTTGCGCAGTATGGCTTTTCGCCTTAGTATTTAACCAAGTAAAAAAATGATGACAAAAGAATCTGTTTTTTAATGACATAAGCAAATAAGAAGGGAGAACTAAAATGGAATCAAATAATACTTACCAGAATGAAAATCACCATGACAATAGTGCTCCGATGATAATGATTTCAGGTACTGAAAAGGAATTGTACCAGGACGCAACCCTCTTTGATATCAAAAAGAGAGAGATAATTTTCGAATCTTCTTTTGACCCGAGACCGGGTTCGGATGTGCGCATCAGGATCGAGGATTATGTGTCAGGCAATAACGGCCAGAGCATTCCAAAAAGCTGTTGTGCCAAAGTGAAGTGGTGCAAGGAACACCTTGATGGGTATACATTTAATTACAGGATTGGTGTTCAACTATCTGAAACAATGACTTGCTTCGAGAACTAATATACAAATTGCATACAAATTGGGGTCACATCTTGAATTGTGAATAAGACCGATCGATTCAAGATGTGACCCCAATGTCTGTGATCTCCAACCTCTAACCGCCAGCCACCAACGGGCCGATCAGCATTTCGGCCAGTTCAGCCCGGTGATACGCCGCATCTCCGAAAAGCACCTGATTGTGTATCTGACGTTTAAAAAACAAATGAACGAAACATTCCCAGGTAAACCCCATCCCACCGTGGTATTGAACCGAGCGCCCGGAACAGAAAGCCGCCATGTCGCTGGCCGCGGCTTTGGCCATATGTGCGGCGGCTTTGGCCTGCTCCGGCTCATGATCGATGGCACAGGCCGCATTGAACACGAGGGACCGGGCACAATCAATCATAATCATCATGTTCACAACAGGGTGCTTTACCGCCTGAAAGAATCCAATCGGACGCTCGAATTGCATACGGGTTTTGGCATATGCCACGGTGGTTTGCAGTTGCCATTCGGCAGCGCCGCACATATCCGCCGAGATCATGGTCAGGATGGCCGGTTCTGCCGCGTCTAAGGCCAGATTCCCTTTACCCGGCGCCGCCACAATTTTATCCGCACCAATCGCAACCCCTTCAAAATTCACTCTGGCCTGATCGCGGGTTAGATCGACAATGGAATCGGGCAGAATGGTCACCCCGGGTGCATCGGCAGAGACGGCGTAAAGCCCGATGCCGGCCTCTGATTCTGCTTTTACCAGAAACAGATCGACTTTTCGTGCGTCCTGGACAAACCATGCCATGCCGTTGAGTGTGGCCTTATCTTCCGTAACAACTGCGGAAACATCGGTATCCATCGAACACCACGATCCCTTCTGATTGGTGATGGCCAGACCGGCGGTCTTATCCCCGGCGATTTCTTTTAAAACCGAGTCTGCTTCATCGGTCCCGCAGGCGCTGAGCACATAGCTCGAATTCACCGTGGCCATGAGCGGTGACGGCAGGGCCACCCGTCCTGTTTCTTCAATGAAGGATGCCACGGCCACCCCGCTCATACCTGTTCCGCCAAACGCCTCGGGTACCGCCATGGTCGTCCAACCCAGGTCCGCCATCTGCTCCCACATCTTTTCATCCCACAAACACTCGGAGTCGCGATGAGGATCGGAATTCCCGCCAACCAGTTCCATCAATGTCAATTCATCCAGTTGCTTTTTGAAAAACTTTCGCGCTTCGGTCTGCAGAAGTTGTTCCTCAACCCCAAATCCAAAATCTTTTGGTTGTGTCATCGATACTCCCCCTTATTTTGTTTTGGGCATGCCGAGCACCCGCTCTCCGAGAATATTGCGCAACACTTCGCTGGTGCCGGCGGCAATGGTCATACCGTATGAATTAAGATACATCAGCGGCCACTGCCCCTTATTGGGGGCATTTTCATCGTTCATAAACAAGGTACTTGCGGCGCCTTCAATCTCGAGGGCCAGGGCAGAAACCTCCTGGGCGATCTCGGTGAACAGCAGCTTGCCCTGCAGGCCGATCCGCATGGGATTATCGACGAGTCCTTTCACGCGGACTCTACGAATCGACTGCCTGAATCCTTTCTGGCGAATAATCAACTCAATCATGCGGTCCCTTATCACCGGGTCTTCTGCAGCAGGTCTGCCATTCCGCTCCGACTGCCTGGCCAGATCAATCAGATCCATGGCATTGCCCGGCGCATCATCGGCCCTTCGGCCGCCGGCCGAAGGGGTTACCATGGGACCGGCTCCCCTCTCATGGATCAGCGTGGTCATGGCCACGGACCAACCGTTCCCCACATCGTCCAGCCTGTACTTGTCCGGAATCTCCAAATCGGTAAGGAACACCTCGTTAAATCCAGTTTCACCAGTAATTTTAATCAAGGGACGCACCTCGATCCCCTTCCCTATGTATGACTCGATGGGCACAATAAAATAGGTCAGCCCTTTATGTTTGACGGAACGGTCCGTCCGGCAGAGAATGATCATCCATGAGGAAAAGGTCGCCAGCGAGGTCCATATTTTCTGGCCATTAATCACCCAGTTGTCTCCTGCCCGTTCAGCAAAGGTCTGAACACTGGCCAGGTCAGATCCGGCATCGGGTTCACTGAATCCCTGGCACCAGATCTCCTCGCAGGAGAGGATCTTGGGGATGAATCTCTTTTTCAGCTCTTCCGAGCCATGGTGCAGGATAGTCGGTGCCGCCATACCCAAAGCGATGACATTCGGAAAATAGGGGGTTCCCACCCGCTGCATCTCTTCGTTGGCGATGAGCTGACATCCGGTTCGGCCCCCTCCACCATACGCCTTTGGATAATCTGCACCGCACAAGCCCGCCTCCCAGGCGGCTTTCTGCCAGGGAACCAGATAATCCATCTCCGCCTGGGTCGTAATCTCGATCGCCATCTGGGGCAATCGAACCGGGGGATCGCCCGGTGTGTTCTTTGAAAGCCACTCGCGGCAGTATTCCCGAAATTCTATCTGCTCCGGGCTTTCCTTTTTACCTTTTTCACTCATCACTGGTTCCCTCCCATTTGCTAAATGTGATCAAACGCATCCTGCCCTGGGACCCCTTGCTTGTCATACAGGCATTTTTTCTGTCCTCAACGCCTCAATATAGAGAAGGAAATTCACTAAATCAACCCGTGATCATCAAACTTCGCTATTTTTCTATTCGCATGGATTGAATATTTCCTGGATTTAGGTTATATTTCATTATTTGACAGACCGGTCACAACACCAACCTTGCACACCAGGATCGATAACGTAAAATGAAACTTAAAAAAACAATCCGACTCAGCATTATCCTTGCTGCACTCATTTCCTTGAGCTGCTGTGGACCAAAGCAAATCGTTCCCGGCGACCCGTCTCTGGAAGCACCCGGCGGGAGACTCTTTAAAAGGGCTGAAAAAAAATTTGATGCCCGGCTCTATGAAAACGCTTTTGAGCTGTACAATGACTATTTGAACATTTACCCTGACAGCCCGCTGGCGCCCATGGCGTTAATGAAAATCGGAACCATATATTCTGTGCAGGAGGATTATACTGCGGCCCGGCAAACTTACCAGGAAGTTATAGAAAGGTACCCTGACAGCCCGTTTGTGGACGATGCCCGGCTCAACATCCTGATGACCCATTACCATGACGGCAAATTCTATGAGGTCATCAGCGATGCCGGTCTCATCGATGATCATAAAGTCTCCTATAGTGTCTTCATCAGAAAATATGCCGTTCTCGGAGATGCATACATGGCGCTTGAATGTTATTCAGAGGCAACTGATGCTTTCCTGCAGGTTTATGCGGCATCCAAAAACCAGGAAAAAGAAACGGCAATCAATAAGCTAAACGAATCTGTTGCCATGCTTTCACCGGAAGAGACTGAATCCATCCTTGCCCAGACAACAGATCCGGCACTCAGGGAATACTTCATACCCCGGTTAGGGATGAAATATGCCGGAGAAGGAGATTACGAGAATGCATTAAACAGGCTGACGGAATTTGTGACCGAATTCCCGGACAACAGGCACACACCGGAGATTCTTGACCTTATTGAAGAATACAAGGAGCAAGCCGTCTATGAACGATATACCATCGGGTGCCTTCTCCCCTTGAGCGGCCGGTATGAAGTCTTTGGCGCAAGGGCCCTGAAAGGGATTGAACTGGCCCTCAGTCAATTGGCCCCGCTTGGCTATGAGTTTCCCATTCAGCTTGTGATCAAGGATACAAAAGCCAACCCTGCAATAGCTGCCCAGGCAGTCCGTGAGCTGGCTGAAATGAAAGCAGCGGCCATCATCGGACCCATCATCACGGCAGAAGCCGCAGCTCAGGAGGCCCAGGCCAGACACATCCCCATCATCACATTGACCCAGAAAGATAACATTGTTGAAACCGGCAGTTATGTGTTCAGAAATTTTCTCACGCCCGAGATGCAGGTGAAAACCATCCTTGAATATTCAGTAGAAAATCTTGGACTGAGCCGGTTCGCCATCCTTTATCCAGATGAAAAATACGGCATCACTTTCATGAACCTCTTTTGGGATGAAGTCATCGCCTATGGCGGTGAGGTTGTGGGAGCTGAATCCTACGCATCCGACCAGGCGGATTTCTCTACCCCTATCAAAAAACTGGTGGGATTGTATTACGACACACCTGATGATCTCCTGGAGACAAAAAATATTGTTGAGGGCGAGATGCCTGATGAACCTGAGGCCATTGTAGACTTTGACGCGATTTTTATCCCTGATGGCCCTGAAAAGACAGGGCTTATCCTGCCGGCCCTGACATACCATGATGTCACAGATATTTATCTTTTAGGAACCAACCTGTGGCATTCCAGCCGCCTCATAGAAATGGCCAGACAGCATACCCAGGGTGCCATCATGACGGAGATCTTTTTTGCAGACAGTACGGATGACACAGTCCATGAATTTGTCCGGCTGTTTGAGGAAACGTTTGCCGAAAAACCTGGATTTATTGAAGCCATATCCTATGATACCGCAATGATCCTCTTTGAAATCATCGGCCGACCCCATATCCGCTTCAAGGCTTCGATCCGGAATGAACTCATGACTATCAAGAATTTTCCAGGCGTCACCGGATTAACCCGGTTTGATGAAAACGGTGAAGCCCACAAACGGCTCTTTCTCCTTCAAATCAACCGGCAGGATTTTGTCGAACTGGAACACGATTAGCCCCCCCCCTGATCGTTCTTTAACTGGTCCTGACCGGTGGATTCAAGGACCGTGCTCCATAATTTGCCTAATGGATTAACATGTTTGCGTTTTCCTACGGACAATTCCATGGGCACATGCACAAAATGGTTATTCCAGTGGCCAATGATCAGCTTTGTTTTTCCTGCCATCCCGGCATGCACGGCGTCCCGTCCCAAAAATCCGCAAAACACACTGTCATTGGCATTTGCCGGCAGGCTTCGTATCATATAGCTGGGGTCAATATATTTCAGTGAAATATTGATTTGTTTTTCTTTAAAATAGGCCGCTATCCTATCTTTCAAAAACAGACCGACATCTTTAAGTTTGATATTGCCGGACGGGTCACGCTCTTGTTTCTCTTTTTCAAAATATTTCTGACCCGCGCCCTCAGCCACAACAACAACTGCGTGTTTTCGGCGTTCAAGCCGTTCTTCAAGCTTATGCAAAAAACCATCCGGGCCCTCAAGGTCAAAATCAATCTCCGGCAGCAGCACAAAGTTAACTTCCTGCTGGGCCAGGGCCGCAGTGGCGGCAATGAAACCGGAGTGGCGACCCATGAGTTTAATCAAGCCGATGCCGTTGGGGTATCCTTCCGCCTCATTATGCGCTCCCTCGATGGCCTGTGTGGCAACATCAACAGCTGAATCAAATCCAAAGGACCGGGCAACAAGGTGAATATCGTTGTCAATGGTTTTCGGAATGCCCACAACACTGATCTTCAAACCCCTCCCGGTAATGGTATCTGCGATCTTCTTTGCAGCCATCAAGGTGCCGTCCCCGCCGATCATAAACAAAACAGCAATATTCATCCGCTCCAGGCTGTCCACAATCTCCTGAATGTCCTGGGGCCCTCTTGAAGAGCCAAGGATGGTCCCCCCCATGTCAAGGATGTTCTCAACAGCTTTTGGTGTAAGCGCCATCACATCATGTTCATATTTGGGGATAAACCCCTCGAGCCCGTACCGGATACCGTAAATGTTTTGAACACCGTACCGGTGATGCAATTCCAGAACCGTAGCCCGAATGATGTCGTTCAAGCCCGGACAAAGTCCGCCACAGGTTACCAGCGCACACCTTGCCTTGCTTGGGTCAAAATAAATGTCACTTCTTGGGCCGGCCAGTTCGAAAGACGCCGGGTCGTTGCCCTGCTTCAGCTGTTCCTTGATATTGTCGGGATTGACATCAATAAGGACACGTTCCTTGTCGGACACAAAATAGTGCACTGTGATACCGGCTTCTTTTTGAACCGGTGACGGTATTTTGGGTACCCCGAGTGTCGCTATGCCTGTATCGATTGAATCATAACGCATGGTCACCTCTGTATTTTCTGGCAATTCTATTTATCAAAATTTGCATGCAAACGGTTTACTTGCCGTTGAACCTGAATGCCCCTTTTCCGAGGATGTCATGCAGGTGGATAATGCCGATCACCTTCCCCTCCCCGCTCACAACAGGAAGCGCTGTGATCTCATGCTGCTCCATGATATTCAATGCATCATACACCGGTGTTTTAGGATTCACGGTTTTCGGATTCCTGATCATCACCTCTTCCGCCGGCAGTTCATGGATCAAATCCGTCGAGGAAATTATTCGCCGGATATCACCGTCTGTAACGATGCCAAGAAGTGTTTCATCTGCATTGAGTATAAAAATGACCCCAAGGTTAAACTGATTAATTTTCTTCAACACCTCTCTCATCAGGCCCCCTGCAGGAACCGTCGGAATTTTATCATCTGTCAGCATAAGATCGGAAACGCTTGAAGAAAGCCGCTGCCCCAGTGTGCCGCCGGGATGGAATTTTTTAAAATCGCTCGACTTGAATTGTCTTTTATTTAACAGCGCAATGGCCATCGCATCCCCCATGGCAAGTACGGCCGTGGTGCTGGCTGTTGGTGTCAGTCCCAATGGGCAGGCCTCTTTTTCGACGCCCACATCAATCACAATGTCGCTCAGTTTTGCCAGAGTAGAATCCATGCCGCCGGTAAATGCAATGATGCCGCACCCTATCTGACGAATGATCGGAACAAGATCATTAAGCTCGGTTTCGCCGCTGTTTGACAGGGCAAGAAAAATATCATTCTTGCTGACAATACCAAGGTCCCCGTGCAGGGCTTCAACAGGATGCAGAAAAAAAGATCGGGTGCCCGTGCTGTTCAACGTGGCAACGATTTTCTGACCAATGATGCCGGATTTTCCGATACCGCTGACAATAAGGCGACCCGTTGAATGAAAGATCAGCTCCACCATCTCCGTAAAATTATGATCGATCCGATCGATTAAACTCAGGATACTTTCGGCCTCTATCTTTAAAACGTCAATCGCTTGTTTAACGATCATCTTCGTCTCTTTCCCCTGCCTGTAACTGCATGGAGGTGGGTTCGGGTTATGGCGCTTTCTTGTTGGATTTCGCTTCCCTGTTGGGTTTCGCTTCGCTTTACCCAACCTACTAAAACAAGATTTTTTGGTCAAGCAATAATACGGACAGGGTAAAAATCAAACCTGCGATGGCAAAAAAAGTTCGAGCCCCCGTGCAGCACACCTGGATGCACAGGCCGCCCGCCGGCAGCTTCGACTGGAATTCATTTTATAATTGACATTAGCTATATTTCCAGTTAAATTGAATATTTATTCTCATCTCTCACCCGCTTTAATTTTCAGGGATACAAACAGATGATTATCGAAACATAATTAAAGAAACAATAATGACTTCAAACCGTTTTACAACGTCCCTTAAACTATTGTTCCATCCAAAAAGGTCTGCCCATATCGCCCTTGCCGGAAAATGGTTTTTTTATTTCATAGTGATCGGTATTATTGCAGGGTTCGGGTCGATTATTTTCCACTATCTCTGTCAGCTTGGGGCCCATTACTTCATGGATTTCCTTGCCGGCTACAGGCCTCCCTCCCCGGCCGGGGAACACCACCTTCTGCCGCCCACATCCACCCCATTCAACCGATGGATTCTTCTTTTTCTGCCCGCCATGGGGGGGCTTGTCAGCGGATGGCTGGTGTATACCTTTGCCCCTGAGGCGGAAGGCCACGGCACTGATGCGGCAATTGATGCGTATCATCGAAAGGGCGGGTATATACGGCCACAGGTTCCCATCATAAAAACCATCGCATCCGCCATTACACTGACCACCGGCGGTTCAGGCGGACGGGAAGGACCCATTGCTCAGATCGGCGCCGGTTTCGGATCCTTTTTAGCGACAAAATTAAAACTATCCGACCGGGATCGCCGGATCATGCTGGCTGCCGGGATCGGCGCCGGCGTGGGGAGCATATTCAGGGCCCCTCTGGCGGGCGCCCTCTTTGCTGCGGAAGTACTTTACCGCGACCCGGAGTTTGAGTCGGATGTTATCCTCCCGGCAGGTATCTCATCTGTTGTGGCCTACTGCACTTTTTGCATGGTGTTCGGCTGGGGAACGCTGTTTGAATCACCTGATTTTATCTTCCGGAATCCTCTGGAACTGGGCCCTTATATTGTTCTGGCTGTCATCCTCGTTGCCCTGGGTTTTTTTTACATCAAATCATTCTACGCGGTTACCCGGCTTTTTAAAGCCTTCAATATTCCGAACCATTTTAAACCGGCCCTCGGCGGTCTGGTCACAGGGATTATCGGATTCTTTTTTCCCTATACCCTTGCATTTGGTTATGGATATATCCAGGAGGCCCTGTCCAATATTAACGACGTCAGTATCCTGTTCCTGCTGACCCTGGCCATTGGAAAAATAATAACCACCTCCTTTTCCATCGGTTCCGGCGGCAGCGGCGGTGTTTTCGGGCCCTCGGTCGTTATCGGCGGCGCCATGGGGGGGGTTGTCGGCAAGCTATTCAACCAGATCATACCGGGTGTCGTCACCCATCCGGGGGCTTTCATTCTGGTGGGGATGGCCGGTTTTTTTACAGCGGTTTCAAACACACCGATTTCAACAATCATTTTTGTCAGCGAAATGACCAACTCCTATCATCTCCTGCTGCCGAGTCTTCTGGTCTGCTCCATCTGCTTTCTGCTGTCCCGGAAATGGACGATTTATCAAAAACAGGTGAGGAGCAAAATCGATTCCCCGGCACATACCGGCGAATTCATGGTCGATATCCTTCAGACCATCAAGGTTAACGATTTGATGGACCTGGTAAAGGACGTTAATGCGATCCCCCAGGATATGCCGTTTTCAGAATTCAAGACCTATTTTTCAGAAACAAAACAGCATTACTTCCCGGTGATCGATCACCAGGAAAGACTGGTGGGCATTTTCTCCAGTACGGATATAAGAGGAGTGCTTTTTTCAAAGGAGATAGAGGAACTGGTGGTCATGAAAGATATCACAACCGCTGATATGATCGTCACCACCCCTTCCGAAGACCTGAATACAGCGCTCCAGAAATTCACCACTAAAAATATCGACAGCCTCCCGGTGGTCAGGGATGATGATCACAGTATTTTGATCGGCATGCTGAACCGGCGGGAAGTCATTGCCTTCTACAACCGGCAAATCCAGGGAATGAGGACCGCTGACAAAGGATAAAGGTCCTGGCCCAGAGGACCAGGTTTCCTATATAAAATAAATCATGAAATGGCTAACCCATGGAATCATATATAGTCACCGTCCTGTCACTCAGCATATTCACATAGCCGCCCATTTCATTATCATACCAGCCATAAATAACCGCCTGGGTGATCGGAATCCTTACCACGGTATCTTTCACCGCCGATGACACATCTTCCCTCAGGTTCGGTACCTGACCCATATCGATGGTGACTTCGGCTGTGCGGGAATGGGTCTCGTAGCCTTCTATGATGGCGGCTGCTTTCGGCATTCCAATAATATCTACTGAAACATTCTGTTTTTCCGTGTAATGAAGATAACCCTTTGGATCACTGGCAGCGGCCTGGCGGTATATGTCATTTATCTCGTCCCGGCGCACAGCCCCTTTTGACAATTCCGCCTGCAGATTGACCACCAGGATAATCAATGACCCTGTGCTGGTGGGGATTCTGACTGATTCTGCAATAAAGCCTATCTCCTCCATTTCAGGAATGACCAGCCTGAGCGTTTTGGCCGCACCGGTCGATGTAAGGATAATATTATTCATTATGCTCCGGCTTTTTCTGAGATCGGTTTTCCCGGTCTTGGGCAGCCGGTCCAGAACCTCCTGTGATCCGGTGGCAGCATGAATCGTAGACATTGAAGCGGATAAAATCCTCTGGGGTCCGAAGGCATTGATGAGCGGCTTCATCATGTGGGCCAGGCAGGTGGTGGTACAGGAAGCATTGGATATGAGTTTGTGATGCCTTGGATTGAAATCATTTTCATTAATCCCCATCACCGTCGTGACCGCATCTTCGGGCATGGGGCCGCCCTTGTCCTTGATCTTAAACGGCGCCGAGATAATAACTTTATCAGCACCTGAATATAGATGCCCTCTGAGGGAGCCTTTTGGATGATCTGACGGAAGTGTCGGGTCAAGGAATTGTCCGGTGGTTTCAATGACCAGTCTGACACCGAGGTCGCCCCATCCGATTTCATCCGGATTTCTTGCGGTGCGTAAAAACCGGACACAGGTGCCGTCAATCGTCATGCTGCCTGTCTTTTCATCCAGATCACTGATAACGTTTTTTCCTTTATGTCCGTATAGGTATCCCTGCAGCAGGCCATACGTGGAATCTCTTTCCACATAATGGGCAATATCCCCGAGAGACGTCCCCACATTTCGGCCCAGGTTAACAAAGATCTCATCAAAATATTTTCTGCCGACATTCTGCCAGACCGTCAGCTTGCCGATCCTCCCAAACCCGTTGATACCAAGCTTCCTCCCATTTCCGGATGATGTTTCCATGTGTCTCCTTTCTGCCGGGCTGTGGCCGGCATGCAAAAAAATCAACCTTTCCTGTACGGGAGTTAACCTATTCCTGTTTGACACTCAAAAGGCCTTCGTACACCGATCCCTCCTGACCGTCGATGCTGATGAAGTCACCAGATGCCAGAAGGGTCTGATTAAAACGAGCCGTTTTTTTATTCTCGTCACAGACAAGGTTGCCACAGCCGGTCACACAGGTTTTTTCCAGCCTGTGAGCCACCACCGCAGCATGGGATGTCACGCCTCCCCTGGCGGTTAAAAGACCGTCACTGGCATAAATTTCCATGATATCATCCGGAACCGTATCCCCTCTTATCAGTATCAATGAACGTTCCGGTTCATCCTGCCGCCACTTCTCGATCTCTTCCAAAGTAAATACAATCCTGCCGCTCATGGCACCGCCACTCACCCCGATACCATGCCCCAGAAAGTTATCTGATGACAATACCTGTTCGAGGTCAAAAATAAAAACCTTCTTCCTCTCCCGCATGGCCATGTCCCGGGTTTGCAGCAGATAAAGATCTTTTCGGGAAGGTCCTTCAAACGTAAACTCCATCTCCTGCGGACTCCACCCCTTATCGTAAATTAGTTGGAACACATACTTTTTTAATGTGTTATATATTTCTGGGAAATGGGTTTCTAAAGTGACATCGGTCTCCCTCTGTTCGATGTCCAGCTGAATTTTTGAAATGGGCATGGTCGTGACCAGACCTGCCACAACG